>JAVCCS010000217.1 GCA_030765365.1 Candidatus Theseobacter exili | reverse complement strand
AAGGGACAGGAGCTCCAGAAACGCTCGATATGAAACAGTTAATTACGGTTTTTAATAATAAATGGGTGCCTTTCCGTTTTGTTTTAGATCTTCCCGAGAATAGTGATTTGCCAATTGTCCTTGCAGGAGGACAATGTGAACAGCTTTCTATACCGGATAGAGCAAAACTTTCATACAGAAAAACAATTTGTTTTGAGCGAGCAGGTGTTACAACTGAACGGTATAAAAAGACTGATCCTTGGTATCTTACAATAGCGGGTTTGAAGAAAAAAGATTATCAAAAGAAGTATTTTCATTTGAATTTGTTTAACGGAGAATCCGGATCTGAAAAACACTCCATGCTGCCTTCAGAGAAGATTATTTCTTCTCCTAACGATGATGTTACATTTGTTCTTCCTCCTAAGAAGAATAGCAAACTGGTAAACCTTACTTGCATAGGTCAGGCTATTGAAGTGCCTGTGAATGCATATACTTCAGTAGATTTTCTTATTGCGTCTGATAAAGGGAACCTGGCTGAAAAAGTGGTTTTGAATTACGTTGATGGATCTTCTGAGAGCCGTTATCTTGGTCTTACTGTGAATGATCGTTTATATAAACCGTTTTTTGGAAAACCGGGATGGTCAGGTAAAGAAAATAAAGATGGTCCTATTATTTATTTAAGCCATATTTCTGTACCGTGTAGTCCTGCAAAAACGCTTAAATCCATAGCTCTTCCAAATGAAAACAAATTGCATGTTTATGCTATTACTATGGGAGAGGGTGGACTGGCAAGGGATGTTGAAGTTTCTTTACAGTTAGATGGGAAAGAGGTTAAAGGGAAATCTGCCTGGGTTCTTGCTATTAGGAATTTTTCCACTGAAGAGTTGGCAAAAGCTCCTTTCAGGATATTATATCGTTTTACAAATGGCCGGCCTGCAATAATTCAATCTGTAGACGGGATGCACGTAACATTTCTTTATGATGCATTAGCTTGGTCTTATGAAGAAACAGAAATTAGTACACAAGTGGAAGAACATGCAAAGATTTTAAAGAAGATCCTTTCAGGTTTTAAACAAAACACCGGAGGTATGAAATGAGGTTGTTTCCTGGTAGGCTGATTTTTCTTTTATTTGTTTGTCTGGATTTATGTTTTGTTGCACATGCTCAAACTTCCGGCAAAAATCTCAACAACCTTGACGGTTGGAGAATAGAAGAGGAAAGCGGTGCTTCGCTTGAGCTGAACAAAAGCGGTTCTGACGCACACGACGGTCTTGAACTGAATTATCAGTTAGAAACTGGAGACTGGGTTCAAATTTGGCGTGTTTTGGACAGTAATATTGAGGGAAGCCCTTTTTTACATATGGAAGTTAAAGGGACAGGTTCTGATAATACCCTGCAGGTAAAATATGTGGATGAAGACGGAAGCACATACGGTGCTGACATTATCGGTGTTCTTGCTAGGGGAGACTGGATAAGTATTTCCCTGGGGCCGGATGATTTTAAATATTTCTGGGGCGGTGACAAACAGCTTAACAAAAGCCGTATAATAAGAATGTATATTGCTATTACCAAAACTGCTGGTGGTTCCGGGAAAGTTTTGATTCGCGGAATAGACTTTAAAGAAAAAGGCATGAAGAAGAAACCTGAGAAGAAATCTGAGGCCGTGAAACCTGTTCAGTCTTCTCTTAGTTCATGGAACGCAGGAGGTGAATCCGGAACGTCGATTAATCTTACTTCAACTGCAGGGAAAGAAGGCACAGCTTTAAAAATTGATTATGATATGGGTACGGGTTCCTGGGTTCAAATACGAAAAAAGTTTATTGAAGATCTTGCAGAAAAGCGTTTTATGCGTTTTTGGCTGCTTGGAAAAGGTAGTGTAAATAATCTTCAGGTTAAAATCGAGGACATGGACGGTTCAACTTTCGGAGTTGACATGGAAGGTGAGACCGATGCCCCTGTATGGCAGTTTGTTCAGATTCCCCGTGAAAAATTTAAACATTTTTGGGGAGGGGATTCTGAATTCGACTGGGCTCACCCAAAAAGACTTTATTTTTCTATAACAAAATATGAAGGTGGAGCCGGTTCGGTTTTAATAGACAGTATTGAATTTGACAATAAGAAACTTGATATTGAAGGTCCAGGTTTGCCTGCTGATGATACCCCGGTACTTATTAAAATGGAGTCCGTTTCAGGTTGGAATATTGGTGGAGAGTCAGGAACCTCTTTTGACATGCTTGTTGACGAAGGGCATGATGGTAATTCAATAGTTGTAGATTATGATATTGGATCCGGTACATGGATCCAGATGCAGAAAAGAATTAAATTGAACCTGGAAAAAAGGACGTACCTGGAGTTTTACTTCAAAGGTGAAGGGGCGCCTAACAACCTTCAGGTCAAACTTGAAGATGCAGACGGATCTACTTTTGGAGTAAACCTTGAAGGGAAAACAGCAGAAAATGAATGGCAGCTTATTTCTTTACCGATAGATGAGATGTACTATTTTTGGGGAGGAGATACCGATTTCAATAGATCTTTAGTTAAAAAGCTTTATTTTGCAATAACGAAAGGCGAAGAGGGGGGGGCCGGCAAAGTATGGTTAGATGAAATAAGATTTGTATATAAACCTCCTGTTCCTGAACCGGTAGAAGACCCGTCTGTTCCCGTAAAACTTTCTTTGCCAAAAGCAGAGAAGTCTTACAAAAGTACTGGAGAGAGAACTTTAAATTTTATTTTGGATACTCCTCCAATTGGTTTTATGCATCCCTGGGGTGGAATAATAAACAGCATCAGACTTGGTCCCGGAAAAGAAGTAAATATAGCTGACGAAAATTCATCACTTCTGGTTCAGATAAGATTGATGAATGTTTTGGCCGTATCAGGAAGAAAAGAGATTTTTTGGAAGATTGCAGGAGCAATTTTTGATCCTAAAAAGTTTTGGGAAGAAGGAGGAGGTTTTCCTCACTTGCTGGTTGGAAAAGAAGGCAAAAAGATACACATGGTTCCCGGAGGAACACGCTGGAGTACAATGCCGGGAATTCTATTGGATCTTGTAGATATTTTAAAACCGGTTAAAGATGAATTAGAAGAACAACAATTATCAGAAAAACTATCGTTTCTTGTTGAAGGACTGGATGCTATTGCCGCTGACTTAATAAAAATCCCTTCTCTGTATGAATGGGAAAAGCTGGACAGCGGTCGTTTGAAAATATTTGTTCCCGGATTTATTGCTTTTGATGCCAATAATCCTAATGGTTTTTATTCTGCATCAGATTTTTCAAAACAGCCAGAGAAATGGAAAGAACGTGCTGAATTAACAGCTGAATGGCTAATTGCGTCACAGCAGCCGACAGGATTGTTTCCAGTACGGTATAATTCGTTCGAGGATGAATTTCTGCCAAATCGTATGGATAGGCAAATCCAACTTCTTTCTTCACTCAGGATAGCTCTCTTTCTTGAAAAATATGGAAGAAATAAAGAAAATAAGAAAGCGTTGCAAGCTGCTGTTAAGTTACAGGAGTTTCTTGAAAAAAGTTATACAGCACAGGGAGTTATTTTTTCTGGTTACTATATAGATACAGGCGTCCCGGCAACGGATATGGAAGATTTAACCGTTTATGCACTTGTTGTTCAACTGGCAGGCAGGTTGGGAAAGCTTGCGTTCGCTGAACATATCATGGAGAATAAAATAATCCCATCCTCTATTGAACTGTCGGAAAAAAACGTAGGATTTAAGCCTTTAGATTCTTCGGTTAATATTTATTCATACGAATATGTGCAGATAGTTCAAGCTATTCAGGACTACGAAATGGCTCGTGAATTATTTCCTGATGCGGGCAGTGTTGAACTGGAAACAATGAGATATACTGAAAAACCTGAATTTTATATAAATCTTGAGCCTTATTGTAATGTAGATGCTATAAGTGGTTTAGGGTCACAGGACGGAGATTTTGATGGAGTTGGATTTGCTTTTTCAAGTAAGCAGATGCCGCCTTCACACACCATCTTTTCCTGTGAAGAGAAAGACACAGCCTTTGTAATGCCTGATAAGGGAAAAGAAAGAAAAAATGCCATACAGTGTCTCGGACAGAAAATCAGGTTATTTCCCAGGAATTATAAAACTATACATATACTTGCTACCGCACATCACGGAAATGCTGATGGAACAGTAAAACTTTACTATGAAGACGGATCTGAAAAAGAAGTTCGGATTGTTGTCGGAGACTGGTGGCACGAAGCCAAAAATGGTCATTTGGCAAGGAAATCCCGTATTATTAGTAATGGTCAATATTCAACTGACAGGTTAGTAAGTTTGTTCGATATACCGATAGAGGTTAATTCCAATGGAAATAAGGTTAAGGTTATTGGACTGCCTGCTAATGATAAAATCTGTATTTTTGCTATTTCTGCTCAACAGGACTGATGTGTAAGGAGAAAATTAGAATGTTACATAGAGTTTTACTTAAAAAAATTATCTTAATAGTACTGTTTGTTGTTTTCCTTGCACCTGTTCTTCATGCACAGGCAATAAAAGACAAGACATGCGATGAACTGATTACAACAATACTTGATTATCAATTGGAAAGTGGGCTGGTTCCTTTCAGCGTTGAAGATAATGTAAAAACGGGTAATGACTATAGCTGGGGTTTATGGATGATGGCTTTAGTTGCTGCTGAGAGGAACGGATATATTCTTCGTGAAGAAGCAATAAAGAGAATAGAAAAATTGCTTTCAACAGTTGATACCCTCAAAAAGCATAAGGGACTTTTATATTGGCATTATAATTTAAAGACCCTTGAGCCAAATGGTGTAACACTGGGTTTTCAGGGATGGTTTCTATATTCTTTAATTGTGATAAAAAATGCGTATCCGGAGCTAACGGACAGGATTGATAAGCATCTTTCAGCTATAGATTATTCTGATATGTATGATGAGAAAGAGCGCTTTTTAGCTGATTACAATGTTGAAGAAGACAAAAAGGAATGGCGTATTCCACTTGGGCCGATTTCGGATGGTTCTGATGCCGGCCAGCCCGCAAGTGAGAGGAGGGTTGCATATTTCGTATACTCATATTTAACTGGAGATTTGTCTCCATGGCTGTTAAATAGTCCTCCTGCTTTTCAGGAAGTTGAAGGATATAAACTGCTTAGTGTTTGGGCTCACTATAATTTCGATATTGCGCATCTTCATTATGTTTTGCCAGAAATAGGTTACTATGAAAAGTCATGGAGGAATTTCCTGGCTTCAAGTCAGTCTTTTATGGAGAAATCTCACTTGAAATTCTTCCCGATCAGACAAGGAACCCTTGAAGAAGGTTTATGGAATCCGATGTCCCCGAATACTGAACATCGTGAAACAATGCCCTGGATTACATGGTATCTCAATCCGAAATCTCCTGTAATGGAATACTGTTTCAGACCAGATTATGGTCTTTTCCGCTATTATGATAATTGGGACTTTTATTGGTCATATGGTAAGGAAATGATTGCCAACGGAAGCATAGGTTCAAGAAAGGGCAAAGAAGATGTAGCGGACAGTTATCAAAAGTTTCGTTTTTTTATGAACAGATCTCCATTATTTACCAGGCCTCCCAGGATTAACAAGCTTTGGTTGTACGCTAGCTATCCTGACGAAAAAAATCCGCCTTTAGGAAATCTTGATGTTTATTTAAACGAGAAAAAAATCATAGAAATAAAACCTGAAGAGCTGTCAACAAAGCCGGTTCGCATAGAAAAAGTACTTGGTCTGGATCTTAGAAGTGTAAACGAAATAGAACTGAAGAATAATAATTTAAAAATTGTTGATTTTAATAGATATGATCTTTATCGCCATGAAAAGTCTGTTACAAAAATAGAATATGGGTACAGAAAGCCGGAAAGAAATGCTTTTGAAGGCCCAAGAGGACTACAATACTCACTTTATGGCGAGAAAGTTGCTAACAGGAAATTTCCTGGATCCCTGGTTGGCGTTTCTTGTGAGGGGCAGAACATTGGTCCCGCTGTTGAAGATACTTGTACAGCCTTTCTTATACGCGTTGGTGTTATTCATGGTTACTATGTTTGGAAGGAAATGAAGAATGATCAGAAATACTGGGATAACACTGTAGCATGGGTTGGAGATTATTATAATAAGGCTGACCGTGCCAGATGGGTTAGAAATGTAAGTGATACCGATATTAAAGTAAACTATGAACGTCCAGGAACTTGGAAGGACAGCAAAAGTATTAAAGTGATGAATACAACTGAAAAGACTGATGTATCAAGCCAACTATCGGTTACTGAAAATAATATTCAATGGCCTGCAAAAGCATGGCATACATATGAAATAACCTATAAAAATAGATAAATCTGCAAGGAGGAAGGCATGAAAGGTACAATACAAACATTGATAATATCGTTCGTTATTGTTTTTGGAGTCATTCAAACAGTAACAGCTGAAACGCAGTACATTAGAAACTGGCTTCTTTGCGGTCCGTTTAAGGGTGAAAGCCTACTTTCGGAAACCATTCCAAACGAAGCAGCTACTGCTCCAAAAGAAGGGGATTTCTGCGGGGGCAAAATGTGGAAGGAATATAACTTTATACAGGATAAGTTAGATTTAGAGGAAGAAACGGCATTCAATTATGTAGATCGTTGTGTTGGATATGCATTTGTAAAGATAAATTCTCCCAAAGAACAATATACCCAGCTCAGGCTTGGAAGCGATGATGGAATCAGGGTTTGGTTAAACGGAATTGAAATAATTGCCCATGACGTAAAAAGAGCCTTGAACAAAGATGAAGACAGGGTAATGATTGTATTAAAGAAAGGTGAGAATAATCTTCTTGTTAAAGTTAGCGATTTTTATGCTGGTTACGGCTTTGCGGCACGTATTTGTAATCCTGACGGATCGGAAATTGAAGGTTTAAAGTTTATTCCCGAAAAATCCAGTATCGAAAGAATTCCAGTCAAACATGTACTGGTAAGTTCTGTGCAGGGTGATGATATTGATGGATTCGATCCGACTTTTGCAGTTGACGATGATATGAAAACTCGCTGGTCAAGCAATCATTATGATCCTCAGTGGATACGACTTAATTTTTCAGGAGAGCATATTTTGAAAAGAATTGACCTTTTCTGGGAAAACGCTTATCCAAAAGAATATTCAATTGAGGTTTCTCCGGATGGAAAGAACTGGAATAAAGTATATAAAACCAAGAACGGTTCTCCAGGCCATAAAATTCTTTTATTAAATCCTCCTGTAAAAGCAGATTATGTTCGTATGTTTGGTGCCCAGAAAGCCACTCCATGGGGCAATTCACTTTGGGAATTTGCTGCTTTTGGCGTTCCTTCTAGCGGAACCGAAAAGGTTGCCTATAAAGAAGCATTAAAAACTGTAACAGGCGACATTATCAAACCAATGCCTGTTGAGTTGGCTGTTGCATCAAGTGAACAGCCGGATTTTGTTGATAAGGAAAAAGAGAAGAAAGAGACTTATGGTCCGATGAATGCTGTAGATAACGACCTTCAGACGCGTTGGTCAAGTATGCATGAAGATCCTCAGTGGATTTCACTGGATCTTGGTGCGAAAAAGGAAATAGATGAGATTCATGTTGTTTGGGAAACAGCACATGCAAGTGAATATAAAATAGAGATTTCTGATGATAATGTCATTTGGACTGAAGTCTATTTGACAAATGATAGTGATGGGTTAATGGATATTATTATATTTGAGAACCCGATAAATGCCCGCTATGTTAAGCTTACTGGGTTAAGAAGGGCTACAGATTGGGGCTATTCTATTTGGGAAATTAAGGTGTTTTAATGGCTAGAAGAGGAGTCACGCTCCTTGAATTGATTTTCGTGATAGCGATCATAATAATTTTGGTCAGCATTATCCTGCCTTCTATCCGAATTGCAAGGAACAAATCTAAACAGATTGCTTGTGTGAATAACCTTAAACAAATCGGCCAGTCCATGTACATGTATCTTTGGGATTCCGGTACAAACAGGTTTCCTCAATGTGACGGTTTACCGACAGATTCGCAGACAAACCGGCTTGATACAATACTTAAACCATACTTGCGTGAACAGGCGATATGGTTATGCCCAACTAATGAATCGTCAGACATTACGAATTATAGTTATATGTATAACGATACAGCAAAAGGTCAATCGTACCATAGCAACATAGCAAACTCTTCAACAGCCTGGGTTGTTATGGATTATTTTGTAGTAGGAATAATGAACGAAAAAGATGCTCCTCACAGTAAACGCCTGAATGTGGTTTATGTGGATTGGCATGTTTCATCCATAAGGGCAGATGAGTATATGAATAACTCTGCTTCTATCGATATTGATGGTTGGAAATAACTTATAATATAATGAATGTTTTTCTTGTCGCATTTAGCCTGTTCCTATAATCTATCGGGAGCTTAAAATAAGTGCTATAACTAACAAGGATAAACAAGGAGTTGATAGTATGCGTTTTTCTGTTGATGGTAACAGTTTTGTAAAAGATAAAAAGCCCATGTTCTTTCTTTCCGGGGAAGTACATTATTTTAGGATTGCCCGTGACTTATGGCCTCTTCATTTGGATCGATTGAAAGAATCCGGAGTGCGGGGCGTTACAACTTACGTGCCTTGGTTTTGGCATGAACCTGAAGAAGGCAAATTTGATTTTACCGGACAAACAGTACCGGAAACAGATATAGCAGGTTTTCTGGATCTTTGTGCTGAACGTGATTTGCTTGTCGGACTGAAACCCGGACCATACGTATTGGCAGAACTTCTTAATCAGGGCATACCTGAATGGTTTATTGAAGCGCATCCTGAAACTTTGGTTGAGGGACCCGCCGGGAAGAAGAATATCCCTTATGTCGTATCATTTATGCATGAAACCTACCTTGAGTATGCAATGAAATGGTTTGATAAAGTGATGGAAGTAATATCCCCCAGGCAATTGGGTAAAAATGGAACCGTAAGTTTAATGCAGATCTGTAATGAAGTTGGATTACAGCAGTGGCTTAACGGCATAGGTGATTATGCACCTGTAACACGCGGGTATTACGTAGATTATCTAAAAGAGAAATATGGACAGATTCAGGAGCTGAATAGTGTTTATGGAACTTCATATAAAGAATTTAATGAAGTAAAGCCTCCCTTAGGAGATGCAAAATCATCGGGTGATTTCGCAAAGTACACAGACTGGCATTCTTTTCATAGGGCTTATTATGTTATCTATATGGAACGTTTGATGAATGAGCTTAAAAATAGGGGAGCAGACGTTCTTTTTTATGAAAACGTACCCGGATGGGTTTATGGACGGGGTAATGAATTTCCTGTAAACATTAATCTTTATGCCGGTCTTCGAGATCATTATCCAAACCTGGTTCTTGGATTGGATCATATACCTGAAAATATAAGTTTCAGGAATATGCATGATGATTGGATTCTTAATGGAATGGTAAAAAGTATTCAGGGCGGAAGAGGGCCGATATTTCTTGCAGAACTTCAGGCAGGAAGCCGGGAACATAATGTAAGATCATATCCTAATGAGCTTGAGTTTTTTTATAAATCATGTTTGGCTCACGGTGTTACAGGGATGAATTATTACATGTTCTCACAAGGTAAAAATCCTGTGGGAAGAGGTTCTCATGGTCCGACTTTTTATTGGGATACTCCATTGTTAAATGATGCGACTCCGACTCCTCTTTATGAGTGCGTAAAACGCATATCCGGCTGGATTGATGCCAATGAATCCAGCCTTCTTGAAAGCAATGTTAAATCAGATATGGGCATTTGTTTTTACAGGCCTTATTATGAGACAGAATTCTTTTATCCTCTTTTCCTTAAGGATTGTACGTACAGGGCTGGTGAAGTCGGTCTGAAATATGATATAAAAGCTTACAGGGACGTTGCTTATTATGAGGCTTTACTGAAAATATACCAGATACTTAACCGCCCGTATGATTTTGTAGATATGCCCGGCAGGGATCTTGCAGCAATAAAAGCGTTCCCTGTTTTTTGGATGTTTAGTTTGGACAGAATGGACGCTGAAACACAAACCGTTCTTGCTGACTATGTTTCTTCCGGCGGTCATTTGATAATTACTCCAACATTGCCGTATCTGGATCTGGAGATGCGTCCGTGCCGGATTCTTCGTGATGCGTTAGGTATTGATGAACAGGATTCCGGATCTCCTTTAGATCAGAAAGTAAGCTGGTTTGGTTCCGACGCAATAAAAACTCTGCCTCCTTTTAATTATTATAATGAAAAAGGGGTTGAAGTTGTTGGAAGAGATCGTGAAGGAAAAGCTTGCGGGGTAAGGAAAAATGTTGGTAAAGGAATGGTAACCGTTATTGGAGCTTCCCTGACATACGATACTGAGCAAGTATTATCTATTTATGATAGGATAATAGGAGATGATATTTCACGTCAGAGTATTTATACTGACAATCCTGATATAAACGTGGTTGTAAGAGAAGGGTCATCTGAAAGTTTTATCTTTTTAATGAATTATCATCCTGTTAAACAACGGTTTTCTTTATATGAAAAAGAGGGAGGCGAGCGGTTGTCAGGAGAACTGGTGCTTGATGAAACAACGTGTATGGTTTATCCTTATAAAAAGAAACTTTCAGAAAGAGGCCTGGAAATTAAATTTTGTTCAGCAGAAGTTTTCAGTTTTGAAGAAAATGAGAAATCTGTTCATATGGTTTTGCGTTCAAAACCAGGATACCCGATAGATATTCTTATTAAAGGACCTGAATCTTCTCCTGAGATTATATATTCAAATAGATCCCTTGAAGTACAACATGAAGGAAAAAAGGGAGAATGGCGTGCCCGTTGTGAGCATGCAAATGAAGAAGATAAGCTTACTATTCAGTTTGCTTAAAACCAGACATTTCATTATATGGATGTTGTTAGTTGCGCATCTTGTATATGTGGTGTCTGCCTTTGCGGATCGTGTGTGGACAGTTGAAGACAGTGAACCGCTTGAAGGGAAAATAGTTGAAAGGACTGATGAACGGATTATTCTTGAAATTTCTTATGGCAGGGTTGCGATTGAAAAGGCGAGAATAAAAGCGATTGAATACGATAATCCTCCTTTGGATTATAAAGCGGATATTCAACTTGATAAAGGTAATTACAAAGAAGCAGCTGTTCTCTATAGGAAAACACTTGATCGTCTTGATCTGGAAGAAGAGAAGAGAGTTGTTATGCTTCGAAAGCTTGGACAATGTCTGGTAATGGAGAAACAGCCCCAGGCAGCTATTCAGGTTTACGAAAAGCTTATTTCTTCATCTGAAGCGACCAAAGAAGACAAGGCAGGAGCATTGGGTCGTCTTGGAGTTATTTATTCCAGAAAAGGAGATTATAAAAAAGCATTAGAGTGCTTCAGAAAATCAAGGTCTCAGGTTGCCGATGGTGATTTAGCTGCGTTTACATATTACCAGGAAGGGTTGATCTTTTTACGTACGATGGATTATAAAGAAGCAGAGGCTGCTTTTAGAAGAGTTATAACAGATTTTCCTAAAAGCAGTTATGCAAAACGTTCTTCATCAAGAGTGGTTGCTATTAGGGAAGAGAAGGATGCAGGAGAGGGACTGTCAAGAATTCAGGAAGCTTATAATGTTTATATGAATAGACAGCAAAGAGGGATTTTTGATGGGGCAGAAAAGGAGTTAGACCGAATTATTAATGAGCTTGAGAGAATTATTTCTGTTCATCCGGGAACAGCCGGTGCGGTAAAGGCCCAGTACCTACTTATGCATAGTTTAGACAAGCTTGGAGAGTCACAAAAATCAAAAAAAGCTGTTAAAAGATATGTTGAGATGGTGCGCAACTACTACAGTAAGGATTCTGACAAGCTTTTTAAGGGCGAAGAAGGTTTTAGTTCATTCTGGATTGTTGAAGATGTTCCTATGACATGTTGGAAAAAGGGAGGCTGGAAAGGGCCTGACGTATCGACTGAAATTAATGTGACTGTAACTGGTTCGGGAACTAAAGCAGTTCTTGTCATAGACTACGATTTAAAAAATACTGGTCAATGGGTTCAATTACAGCAACTTTTGGAACCTGCGCAGGCTGAAACTCTTGATGGCTTTTCTTTTTTAATGTCGGGTGTAGGTGAGGCTAATGATTTGCATCTAAAGTTAATTGATGAGGATGGAACGACATATGGTAAAAAATGGCCGGGAATTACTGGAACAGGCAGCGGACAATACAGAAAGATGGAAATGTCCACCAAGGATATGAAGTATTACTGGGGGGGTGACCGGGAACTGGGAAAAGTAAACAGAATTATCCTTACAATTATTTCAAAAAATGGTGGAAAAGGAACGGTTAAAATACGCAATTTTCAGATAAAGAGATTAAGCAAAGGAGAGCTTCATGCAAGAAAAGGCAGTACTTAAGAATAAATATGGATTGTTTTCTCCAAATGGAGAAGAGTATGTGATTGTTCGTCCTGATACACCTAGGCCTTGGGTGAATGTTATTTCTAATGGACGATATGGTTTAACAATATCACAGACAGGCGGTGGTTTTAGCTGGCTGGATCATTCTAACTTCAATCGTTTGACTCGTTGGGATCAGGACATGATCCGTGATAATTGGGGGAAATACGTATATATAAGGGATGAAGAAACAAATGAATACTGGTCTCTTACATGGAAACCAACCTGTCCGGATTTTGATTTTTATGAGTGTCGTCATGGAATGGGATATACAAGATTGTCTGGTGAAAAGAACGAAATTCTTGGACGGCTAACTGTATTTGTTCCTCCTGAAGAAACTTGTGAGGTTTGGCTTCTTAACCTTGAAAACCGCGGTAAAAAAACTCGTAAGCTTTCACTTATTACATATTTTGAATGGCTTTTGGGTGTATGGCCTGACAACCATCGTGAATTGCAGAAGCTTTTTACTGAAACCCGATATGATTCAGATAACAATGCTATCCTTGCTACAAAGTTAAACTGGGGAATATTTAATGAAGACCATGAATGGTGGAATACAAATTATCCGTTTACAGCATTTCATTCTTGCAGCTTGAAACCGGTCGGTTTTGAGTGTGATAAAGAAAATTTTCTGGGAATGTATGGGAATTTTAATCAACCAAAGTCTTTGAAAGAAGGTAAGCTCAATTGCGGACAGGGACGGTATTATGATCCCGTTGCAAGTTTGCATGTAAAATTGACACTAAAACCCGGTGAAACGAAACCAGTTGTTTTTACCCTTGGTATTTCTGATACAGAGGCTGGTGCGAATAAGATGATTTCCCATTATTCAAAACCATCACAAGCTGAAAAAGCTTTGAATGCAACTAAAAAGATGTGGAAAACAAAATTAGCTGGTGCAACGGTACATTCTCCTGATGATGCATTTAATATACTTACTAATCACTGGTTAAAGTATCAGGCCGTATCAGGACGTTTATTTGGCAGGTGCGGATATTACCAGTCCAGTGGAGCATATGGTTTCAGAGACCAGCTTCAGGATAGTCTGATGTTTCTTTCTATGAATCCTGGAGACACACGTGAACGTATATTAATACATGCAAGTCATCAATTTCAGGATGGGACTGTACATCACTGGTGGCATCCTATTACAGAAGTTGGAGAAAAATCCAACTTCTCTGATGACCTTTTATGGTTGCCGTATGTAGTGGAATGTTACATAAAAGAAACGCTTGATTATGCTGTTCTTGACGAGGTTCAGCCTTTTCTGGACGGAGGAGAAGCTACAGTATTTGAACACTGTGCCAGGGCTATCAGGAAAAGCCTTTCAAGAAGAAGTCCACGGGGTTTGCCGTTAATTGGAACGGGTGATTGGAATGACGGTCTCAGTTCAGCTGGAGACAGGTGGAAAGGCGAAACTGTTTGGGTCGGTCACTTTTTGTATGAGGTGATATGTAATTTTGTACCGGTGTGCCGTACAATTGGAAAAGAACAGTTTGCCGATGAAATTGAATCAGAGGCCGTAAAGTTGAGGGAAGCAGTAAATGAGCACGGTTGGAACGGTGAATATTACTGGAGAGCAAGTCTTGACAATGGTGAAGTTGTAGGAACAATTTCGCACGGTGTGAAACGTGTTTTTCTGAACGCTCAAACCTGGTCAATAATAAGTGGTGTTGCAGATAAGAAGAGATCTGAGACAGTAAAGAAGCTTTGTGAGGAATATCTTTACAGGGAATATGGTCCGGTGCTTTTTTACCCGGCACTTTCTTTTTCCAGAAGGGAGATAGGCTATCTTTCAAGATATGCCCCTGCAACAAGAGAGAATGGCGGACTCTATACTCATGCAGCCTGTTGGGCAATAATGGCTGAATGTATAATGGGCGATGGTAATATGGCGTATGATATATACAGCAAGATGAATCCGATTCGCCGTGGGAAAAATCCGGATCTTTACAAATGTGAACCATATGTTACACCCGGCAATGTAGATGGCCCCGAATCAGATCATTACGGACGTGGCGGCTGGACCTGGTATACTGGATCTGCCGCCTGGCTTTACAGGGTAAGTACTGAATGGATTATGGGAATTCGTCCTGAATATAAGGGGCTTCTTATCGATCCATGTATTCCGTCTGAATGGGAATCATTTTATATTACCAGAAAATTCCGTGGAGACGTATATCACATAGAAGTTTTAAATCCAAATGGTGTTTCCAAGGGAATCTCAAAAATTGAGTTAGACGGTAGAAAACTGGAATCAAATGTTATAAAGCCCATAGGCGACGGAAAAGAACACGAAGTAAGAGTTATTATGGGTTAATAATTAATAGTACAAAGAATAAAGGCACATCAGAAATTCTGGTGTGCCTTTATTTTATTACCGGTTAAATCTATTTGTTTTTCTTACTATATCAAGTCGGTATTTGATATTCAAATTGCTCTTTTATTTGGCTTTAGTCATATAAATAAGGCCTGGACCAAGCAGAAAAGAAAGAGCAAAAGGAAGTGAAAACATAAAAAGACCAAAAGGAATTAATCCAATTAATCCCATGATAACAAGCACAGCACCTACAACTGGTGGAATCCAAAGACTCTTGTAATAATCCAGTAATCCCATGTTTGCAGTTTCAATTTCGCCCATAGCGCCTGTTTTCCAGACAAAAGGTTTTTCATTAATCTGGTTTAGAAAATTAATAACAGCTGCTTTAGGTTTATAAATAAGGTCAAGCTGCTGAATGAAAAACCATTGAACGCAGAAATGTATACTTCGCCAGATCTTCTTGACGGTTGATACTTCAGGCAAAACATTTGGAAGAATATTTTCTTCAGCGTCCTTCTCAGCTATAAGAAAAGGTGAAAGAAAATAAGGCAGACCAAGATAAAGAATAGCCAGACCAACTGTAACAAACCAGAAAGGTACATTAATGGGCTTTACCAGACCTATCCACCATAGGAGAAAAGAAAGAGTTAGCCATGCTCCAAAGAAAAGGTCACCGAAAATTCCCCTGAACAAAATATAAAGGTGTGCTTTTCTTCCTGATTCAAAATTCTTCAGAATATACTGACGAACGGTTTCCATGTCGCCCCAAAGCCATTGGGCATTTCTCTTTAATTCGGAAAGCTTATTTGAAAAAGTTTTTTCGTTAATATAAACATCTTCTGTTAGAACTGTTGGAGTTTTTAGTGCTTCCTGAAAATCATGACTGGCTGCTTTACCGGGATGAAGCGCTTCTCCAAGCGCAATATCCTGGATATAATTGTCGAGTTTCATAGCTCCTTTCCCGTAGAAAGGAGAAAAACGATGCAGACGCCAGCGGCCTACAGGTTCAAACTTTTCAAATTCACGTGCAAGAACAGTAAGATTTATGTACTTGTTTTCATCAGGATTGGAGACTCTGATTGTTGGCTGAAAGATCGAAATCTGTCTATTAGCAGGATGGAGCATTTTTCCTACCATTTTTCTGACTTCACCTTCAGGCCAGACATTATCGGCATCACTTACAAAACAGAGCTCAATACGCTCAGATTTGTCAACTTCAACATTTTTTCCCGAAGTGATATCTGCAACACTTCCCTTTATACCTAAAGAAGAAATATCCCCTAAAATTACGTCAAACATAGGTTCATTCTGATCTCGAGTACCTTTAGCCCATTTTTCCCATTTCTGATCAGTATATAATTCGGGTTTAGTCCAGCCTTCGTATAAAAACATAATTGAATCAAGAAGGATGCCTACCTTTTTGAAGAAATCGCATTTTACATTTCTGTGAAAATAAAACACCATATCTTCACCATAAGTCTTTTGAAGGGCTTTTATAGCATCCCGGGTTTCCTTTTTCACCTTTTCATCTCTTGTATTATCAATAACGATATACTTTAAGTTCTTATTGGCTTTACCGTTATTATTAATATCCTGTTCCATACTGTTCAGTAGAGATTTCATTTCGGCAAATGATTTTGAAAAAATAGGTCTGAAGAAAGCGATTTTTACATTGGCCGGAATACCATTGTCCAGGATATCTTCCCTAGTATGCAGGATAAGCGGCTGAGAAGTTAAATAAATAAGAAACATTATTACAATATGAGATATCCATGAAACACTAAACGCAAATAATAATATAAGAATCAATTTAAAAACCGGGCTTAAAAAAGGGACGGAAGAATGTAGGCTCAATGCATAGAATAAAGTGAACAAGACAGTTAGTGCAATCTTGCATGAGAAACTGCCAGGTGCACTGCCGCGCATTGAGAAGGTTTCAATTGAGTCTGTATGCTCCATGACACGATCCTCCTTATTTATCGTTATTACAAGATTTTACTGATAATTATAACCACTTGATTCTGAACGTCAATGGAATTTGAAATAAACACGGCCCTTAATGATAAAAAGAATATCTAACAAAAACCAACGGTTTCAGAAGTTAGAATTTTTAAAAGAAAAAGACCATTCACCATGTTGTTAATGTAAGAAATGTAGGGAAGATAGAACTTTAAAACTACATATTCATCATGCTTTTTTATGGTTGAAAAAATATCTACCAGCGTTAGATATAAAAAAAGCCTCTTTTTTTGACTTGCTTCAAATATTAGAGAAAACCCTTTAAAAAAAACCGGAAAAGTTGTAAAATGTTACTCCTTTGGCCTTTGGCTATCAGGCTCTATCAGGCTCTGATTATCTCTAACCATATTTCAATAAAAACTAAAAAGCGAATTAGACTATGAACATAAGCACTAAAGAAACAAATCACAGGAAATATATACGTTTAAAATCAATGTTCCCTGTGGAATTCAGACTTATCAATGAGTCTACGGGAGGATATATTACCGAGCTTGAGCAGGGATTTACTCACGATGTCGGGCTTGGCGGAATTTGTCTTGAAGTAAATGATTTAAAGGGCACTCTTGAAAGATTTCTCAAGGATACTTCCACTCATATTGAATTGTATTTAAATTTGCCGGGTGAAAAGGAACCTTTACCTGCTAACTCACGAATTGCCTGGACAAAAAGTAAGAAAACAACACACACAAACCGTATCAGTGTCGGGCTGGACTATACTCAAATAGATTCAAAAATTCGTGAAAAGATTTTTAAATATGCAAAACGAGTTAAGAGAAAAACATATTTGATATGGGGATCATTTGTTTCTCTTTTTGCAATTGCGGTTTTGTTTTCCAGCATGGCTTTCTTCTTTAATCAACAGCAGAAAATTGCTTTGGAAAAATTATCAATTCTCGGAAGACATAAAGTAGTTCTTGAAACAAGAATTGCCAAAAGAGATTTCACTCGCCAGCTTCTGGAGGGTAAACGTCGTCAACTTCAGGAACTTGTTTCTGAATTAGAGAGCAAAATTGACAAATATGAAAGCAGTAAGGGTGTATCTGATAGCGAAACTGAAAAAGTTTTTTTAGAAAAAGCTGAACTGGAGAAAAAACTTCAGGAAGTTTCTGTTTCAATGAAAGAATTAAAAAGTCAAATATCTTCTGTATCGGATGAAAGAAAGGAAATGGAGAAAGAACTTTCCAACATGCGTAAAACTGAGAAGGAGCTGGATGAGAAGATAACCAGGAAAAAGCAGTTAGTTCAGACTTTTCTTAAAAACGGCAATGAGCTGCAGGGTTATCTTGTTGAGGACCGGGACGATGCTTTGATCCTGGATTTAGGCTACGGAATTTCAACGCTTCCAAAAGAAAGAATAAAGTCATGGAAGATATTATCTTCCGAAGAATTGAAAAAGTTTCAGGGGCAGCAGGAAAAAGAAAATACAATTATCAAACAATTAAAAAAGAAATTTATTAAGACTGAACAGAAAACTCAGAAGAAGGTGTATTATGAAGATCTTCTTAAACCTTTTTCCCAGGACCAAATAGACTTTCTCAAGAAAAGAGTTCAGAATAGCTGGGAGTCTATGAATAGCTTGATCGAACCAGTAACAGGTCTTCCTTACGGCAGCAGTCAAAAATTTGTAAATATATCGATGTCTGATATTGGTTTGTACTTATCATGCCTGGCAATTGCTGCAGAGATAGGTCTTGAAAGCAGAAAATCTGCAGAACGCAAACTTATTAAAGTGCTGAACAGCCTAGAACAGATTGATAAATGGCACGGAATTCCCAGAACCTGGGTTAATTTAAAAACGCTGCAGCCTGTTGACAGTAATGCTGTTTCGTTCAAGTCCGGCCCTACAGGATATCTGGCATCGGGACTGATTCTTGCTAGATCGGTTTTCCCTTCAAAGAAAGAGCAGATTACCCGGCTGCTTGATTCAATTAGATGGGGCGTGCTGTATGATCCCAAGACAAGCTGGCTTTTTGGAGGTTATAATCTTGAAAAAAAGGAATTTAGTTCATGGCACTGCAAATATCTTGGATCAGACAGCCGTTTATCAAGTTTTCTTTCAATAGCTTCCGGCCAGGTCCCGACAGATCATTGGAAAGCGCTTAACCGGGAACAGGAAAGTCGCTACGGTTTTAATTTTTACGTTCCGGGTTGGAATGGCGGGATAGGACTTCAGGGATTGCCCTCGCTGTTTTTACCAGAAAAAGATACAGAAATGGGTAATTCTCTTGAACAGTTTTTTAAAGCACAGATAGAACATGCCCGCAGATTAGGCTTAAAGGCATGGGGTTGGTCTGTGTGTTTATCTCCTGATGATGAAGTTCTGGGATGGGGATCATTGGAAGACGATATAGTGACACCTTCAGCAGCCTCTTTGGGTCTTGCAAGTTTACCTGTAGAGTCTGTAAATAACCTGGTAGTGCTGAAAGATATGGGAATTACCGGCGAGGTTAATTTACTTGGAGAAAGCCGGGATTGCTTTGTTGATTCAATAGATGTAAAAACCGGTGACAAAGCAAATGAAATCCTATTTTTAAACCAGGCAATAACATTTTTAAGTATAGCAAACATATTAAGAGATGGCCTTGTCTGGAGGACATTTATTCAGGATCCACTGGTTAAAAATGGATTGAAAAAAATCAGCGATTTTGCAAATGCATCAGAAAAAAGTGAAAAATCCTGATAAATGAATAGAAATTCTTGACAGTCATCTGCGATTTGCTACACTCTGTTGAACATTTTTAATCGAACTAATCGGGGCGTAGCGCAGTTTGGTTAGCGCACCTGCCTTGGGAGCAGGGGGTCGGAGGTTCGAATCCTCTCGCCCCGACCAAATATTTCATAGCGCCCGTAGCTCAGCTGGATAGAGCATCGGACTTCTAATCCGAGGGTCGTAGGTTCGAGTCCTACCGGGCGCGCCATATAACTCAGGTGATACCAGAATATTATGAATACTGGTGCCACCTTTTTATTTTGCTATGATTTTTAGTGTGTCCATATAGTGGCCATTAAGTCCTTGCCTTTTACTTTCTTTTACGATATATTACTTAGTGATACTTAAAGTTAATGGAGTCATTATATGGCAACGTTATATCGCAAAGAAGGAAGCCCATATTATTGGATACGTTTTCAATATAAAGGGAAGCGTTATAGAGAATCTACAAATACCGCCAACGAGAAGAAAGCCAAAACGATATTAAATCAAAGAGTCAATGAGATAAAAGGAAGCGGATCATATAATGATCTCTTCGAAAGATTATTGACATCCATTTCAAAATTACCTCCAAAACATCAGGATAAGATTAGAAAAGACTTATCAATAAAACTAATGGAAGGTTCATCAGAAAAGCTTTTATTAAAAGACGCCTGGAACGCATGGCTTAAGAATCCCAAAAAAAGAAATCCATCTGAAGTAACACTGCAAGGGTACAAAACACATTGGAATCGTTTTCTTAACTGGATAGAAAAAGAGCCAGTCAAATATCTTCACGAAATAACGCCTAAACTTACTGAAGAATATGCAGCAGACCTCTGGCATTCTGGAATAGCTCCAAGAACATACAATGGGCATACCAAAACATTAGCTTTGATATTTAATACTCTTAAAGTACAGGCAGGATTGCTTAAGAATGTATGGGTTGAAATACCTTCTCTGGAAAAAGACACAAAAAGCAAACGTATGTTTACACCTGACGAATTAACAAAGATATGTTCAGCATCTGCCGGTAAAATGCGTTATTGGATAGCAATAGGCCTGTACACAGGACTACGGATGGGAGATGTGGTAACAATGAAATGGTCAGAGATTGATTTTGACCAAAGGATAATTGAAAAAGCACCTTTGAAAACCATAAGAAAGGGGAAGAAGGTCAGGTTTCCTTTGCATCCAGTATTAATGGGGATGCTTAAACAGCTTAAAACTGAAAGCAATAGTTCAAATGAATATCTATTTCCTGAAGATGCGGAATTGTATTTTCAAAATCGGTCTGAGATATCCAAGAGGATTCAGAAATTTTTCAGAAATGTCGGTATTAAAACAACGAGAAAGTCTAATGATGGCCATAGACAGCGGACTGTGTGTGAAGTAGGGTTCCATAGCCTTCGGCATAGTTTCGTGAGTCTGTGTGCTGCTAACAACGTTCCACAGGTAGCTATTATGGATTTGGTAGGACATGGTTCACCTGCCATGACTGAAATATATATGCATATTGGCAATGAAGCTAAAGGCAAAGCTATTGCAGCATTACCTGATTATGAATTTGGAGAGTGAAGATTAATATGAAAAAAAAGGTGATAAGTCCTGATCAGATTGCTAAAGCTTATGGAGTAAGGGATACAAAGCGTTTTGTAAGAATTTATAACAGGATTGAAATTGAATCAAAAAGGTTGAGTTTTGGTTTTGAACTTTCAGGTTGGTATGATCTGTTGCTAAGCATTAATGAAGAAGTGGTTCTTGATGCTTTTGAAGGTGATTTGAGCGTCCTATCTATGAATAACTTTTGTCTAAGAAGGATTGTCCATAATGGTGGAGGCTACTATTATACTCTAAAAAAGTTTCGTGTTTTCATTGAGGAAGTGATTAACAGAATAGACGATAATTTCGACTTGATATGCAGTACTGGTTTCCCTCCTTTACTCTTCAGAAGATCAATAATATTGTATAAATTGCTTTTTAATTATCCTACCAGATGTCCTGAACAGATAGTTTATGATGGTTTTAAAGGTTTCGAAACATTTGATGTTGATAATGAATTTATGAAAACTAATTTATTACTTTACTGTGAGCCTCCAGGTATGGATAAAGATGTTAGTTATAAATGGTTCAATGATAGTTATATTTCATCACCATTATTGAGTATTCTTTCGGAAGAAGAAGCTTCCTTCTTAGGAAAAATAAATGAAAAATTACTAATGTTTAAGCTTGATGTTCTTAAGATTCTAAAAGATGCAATTTTTGATGATTTCGTCTCTTTTAATTTATGGCCTCAGTTTTTTGAGAAACTTAAAAAAACATTCAATAAGTGTGAGTTAGATAGACTTATTGAAATTGATAAAAAGTATTCTGGCTATACGTTTGGCAATAACTATCTAAAACTTGAGTTATTGGATTATTATGGTGTT
>JAVCCS010000151.1 GCA_030765365.1 Candidatus Theseobacter exili | reverse complement strand
CCCCATGGGAAAACATTAACTCCGGTCGTATTGCTATCCCTCTTTTTATCAGACTTAATGAAGAATGGGCACTCCTGGGCATACCTATGGCAAGTTTTCATGCGGCGGAAGGTGCCAACCTGGGCGACTCCTTTTCGGGCGGCGGAATCGCAGGTTTTATTTATAAGTTCAACGACAACCTGTCAATAGGCCCGGGGCTGGGTGTCATGAGCGCCATTGAAGACAATCCAACCATCTTTCCTGTCCTGCTGATTAAATGGCAGATATCGGAGACCCTTCTGTTAAAAACCGGCAAGGGAATCGGTGCTTCGTTAGGTCCCGGAGTTTTCCTGGATTGGCAGGCATCTGAAAAATGGATACTCTCTACGGGGGCCCGGTATGAAAAACTCAGATTCAGGCTTGATGAAAAAGGTGAAATTCCCGACGGAGTTGGTGAAGACAGGTCCTTTCCCCTTGTGGGTAGTGCAAGTTATTCAATAACCGAAAATGCTACTTTAAGCGTCCTGACCGGATTAAGTCTGTTCGGCAAACTGGAACTTGAAGATTCAAATGGTGACCGGATTGAAAAAGAAAATTATGATCCCGTTTTCTTATTGGGAGCTTCATTCCGCTTAAAAATGTAAAATCCGAACGAATATAAAAACACATTCAAGTGTTATAATTTCTTAACGATTCAGTCTGTTTATGATTATTAAGTTGTTATGGTTTTTATTATTGTAAATATCCCCAGGATTATAGTCAGTGCTACAATGCATATTTTCAACTTTTTTTCGGTAATTTTTTTAACGCTCTTGGCTGAAAAAGGAACGGACAGAATTGCTCCTGCAATAATAAAAGGAGCTAATTTTAAATCTAATGGCTTATGGGAAATAAAAATATAACTAACAATACCTACAGCGCAAGTTAACCCTTCGGCTAAAGAAGTAATCCCAACTGCGCTTTTTCCTTCCACGCCAGCAAGTATTTGGCCGCTTGTAACAACAGGACCATAACCGCCGCCACTAATACCTTTATTAAAAGAGGCTAATATCCCCAACCCTATAATTTTCTTCCAGGAAAATTTAAAATTTTTATTGAAACAAATAAGAATAACAACCCCCATGGACAATACTAAAACACCAATATAAAGTTTTATCCAGAATTTGGGCAGATTAACTGCAAGGAAAACCGCAAGGACTGTGCCAACAACGCTGCATAAAGTTAAAAGCAGGGCAACTCTCAAATGCACAGGAAGCCCCCGCTTAAAGCACTCAACATGGCCTAACTCTTTCACTCTTTGGGCAATTACAAAAAGATCCAGGGTTTTGGGCTTGAGATTAACGTTGCCCTCACGATGGTGCAGAAACCCGGCCAGTAAACCACTAAACAGCTCCGATATCAAAACTACAGGAACAACCTGTAACGGACTATATCCCATTATTAAAAGCACCGGCACCAAAGTTGTCCCATATCCCATCCCTAAGGTAGAATCAATATACTCACAGAAAAAAGCAAGTATTATCAACCCAATAATAAACCATAACGATAACTCTAAAATCATTTTCCCTCTCCTTTTTAAATGAGTTTTTTTGCACACAAAAACAAAAAAAGAGGCTAGAAAATCCTGATCCACAGAACTTCTAGCCTCCAGTTGCCTGGTCAGCTTTATTTAAATTTTTCTAACGCATTCTGATTTTATTTACCTTATCGATCTGAATTATTTTCCCATCCTGGATATGAAGCTGAACAGAACCGTAACGTATCTCCTGAAGAGCGCCGCAGATATCCATCAAAACCGCATCATCAATACATTCTTTAATATTAAACTTTTTATCTAGCATTCTGACTGTGTTTTTTGAAGAGCACATTTTACACCTGGCTTTATCCATATTTTCATAAACAAATCATGTTAAATCTGAAATTTTTAATCGTTCTACTTTGCCTGAGACATAATCTCTAATTTCTTTGAAAAACTTCATTACTTTCTTTTCCTTTTCCAGAGGCGTATGCTCAAAAAAATATTTGCTGACAGCTAAAGTTGGAGCTAAAGCACCATCCATTAACCTTATTACCTCGGCTACGCTGATTGTTTTAGCAGGCTTTGCTAATTTGTAGCCTCCACTGGCACCTGTTTTAGTTTTTATATATCGAGCCTGTTTTAAAGAACTGAAAATCTGCTCCAGGTATTTCTTTGAAATGCCATATTCTTTACAAATATCTTCCATCTTGATAAACCCATGCTTCTCATTGCGTGCGATATAAATAAGCGCTAGAAGCGAATTTTCACTTTTTGTAGTTAATTTCATTTTAAACCTTTTATATATTATGTCTATGGACATACTAGACATTAAAAAACAGTCTGTCAAGAAAATAATTTTGTTAATATTTTTTTATCTTGTGTGGAAACAGCAAGCTTTGATACAGGAAAGGTATGCCTGTATGGCTTAGCTCCTATAATACAGAGACAGTTTTTTTAAAAACACTATACTCAGCCAGGGAAAATTTGACTTAGCCCCTACCTGTTTCTGCTGAAAAAAACTATCATTTTTATAAATTTTCCTCAACTTATCTTTAATCATCCAGAAATATAATGATTTATATCAACACAGATTTTCCTCTTATATCTTTTCCCCTTCATACCCGCTAAATGGAACCCACATGCTCTTTTTGGTTCCTATGACAGTACTGTAAGAATGCAGCATTCCAAAGTTGGAACATTGAACCCCATACCACTTAATATCCGGATGATGCGCCAATTCATTTTTTATTTCATCAATTGTGACAACACTTGTTTTTTCTTCCTTATGAACTTTCTGAATAATTGAAAACTGGTCTTCTTCAGTTAAAAAGGAATAAACCGGGGAAAGTGCATGCTTGTCCACAACCTCCACGATGTCTTCAGGATAAATATCTTTTGAAGATTCTATCTCAATAGCTATTATGCTAAGCTGTCCGAACAGCCCCCCTTCTCTTTCCGAATTAGAGGATGGATATGTTGTAATACACGGCACTTCTATTTTAAAAATTATTTTGGGCTCATTTTCTACAGATATAATCTTTGCAGAATAAGTACAGGCATATTTCACTAAACATTTCTCTTTTGATACAGGCGTTAATTTCTCTATAAAAAAAGGATAATCAAAATCGACTTTTACTGTTGAAGCATTGAGGTTCTTAAGATAATCCACAATATTCACACGTAAAGTCTTCGTCCCTATCCTGTCCCGGTGCTGGTGAACTATTTTAATAAACGTATCAATCCATCTTGCTTCAAATTCATGCATGATACGGGCTTTTATTGAAATGTCCGCAACGGTATTCTGCCCTTCCGCACAAACTTTTGAAGCAACTTTCATCGGAAAGGGCAACCCTTTCATCCCTACATCAACAAGAAACTTTGCGTTATCCGTTTTCATTTCGATCTCCTTCAGTTAAAATATTCAAAACGTGTTCTGATATAATTTTCCATTTGTTACATTCAACACAAAAAATATTTACAGGTGATTTTCGTTGCGTAAGACTTACAAAACCGCTTTTTTGCTCTACAATGCTACTTTTATTAAGCCCGGGAAACTCCAGCTCATCACATAGTCTGGAAATAAAATTCATTGCTTTATTTATTTCCTCACCCACAAAAACAATTACATCGACTCCTCCAAGGATAGCAATAAAAGACCCTAGATACTTTAATATACTGTATCGAAAAATGTGCTGCACTTTAGCTATCTCTGTATCATCGCTGTCTTCTAAGAAATCGCGAAAAGCACACTTCCTTCCTAACAAACCTTCAAGACCGCTTTCATGAGAAAGCAATATATTTATTTCCTCCAATGACATCCCGGTTGAATTAAGATAT
>JAVCCS010000031.1 GCA_030765365.1 Candidatus Theseobacter exili | reverse complement strand
GCTGCTCGTGGCGTAACCAATCTTTCAATAGGAGGATCATCGGCAAGGTTCAGGAAAAGAACAACTTTATCAAGCACTCCGCTGTCCTCAAAGTTCCGGATAAAGAATTGTGCTGCATCGTACTTTATTCCCATTGCTGCAAAAACTACTGCAAAACCTGTATCTTCCCCGACAATTTTAGCCTGCCGCGCAATCTGTGCAGCAATTGTGTTGTGTGGCAGGCCATTTCCTGAAAATATCGGAAGTTTCTGTCCTCGAATCAAAGTATTCATTCCGTCAATTGCAGAAATTCCGGTTTGTATATATTTCCTGGGATAATCACGACTTGTCGGGTTAATTATTAATCCGTTTACATCTCTTCTCTCAGAACATATAGGATCCGGTCCTCCGTCAATCGGACGCCCTATTCCATCAAATACACGGCCCATCAGGCTTTCAGAAACAGGAAGCATAAGAGGTTCTTCACGAAAACGCACCTTTGTATCAGGAAGATTCAATCCCATCGTTCCTTCAAGCACCTGTACAACAGCCATTGATTCCGCTGATTCCAGTACAAGTCCCAAACGCAAATAACCTTTTACATCACGTATTTCAACAAGCTCGTTAAATCCAACATTGTGTATATTTCTTATTACAATAATTGGTCCATAGGCTTCGCTGATTCCTTTATATTCCAATCCTGATGCTGACTTCATTTTACCTCCTGAAAATCAATGCTAATTCTTTAAATGACCGCTCCATCCTACGCTGAATGGCATCAATTTTGTCCAGTTCATCGTTGGAAACAGCATATTTCATTCGTATAATTTCAGTAAATATCTTCATTGTACGAATTCTGACAATGGTTGCACCCTGTTTTATAGCTTCTAAACCCAGATCATAAAAAGAAAGTATAACCCTGAGCATCTTTACCTGTTTTTCAGCTGTTGAATAAGCATCGATCATGTCAAATGCATTTTGCTGTAGAAAAGTGTTTTTTATCAAAGCGCATGCTTCAAGTATTAAGCGTTGTCTGTCAGGTAAAACATCCGGCCCAACTAATTTTACAACCTGCTGCAGACGCCCTTCTATTTGCAATAAATCCATCACCTTTGAACGTAGTTGCTTCCACTCCGGGTCGTGGTGGGCTTCCCACCAGGAAGCAACCTCATCAGTGTATTCGCTATATGAATCCATCCAACTTATTGAAGGATAATGCCGGGCGTTTGCAAGTTGTCTGTCTAAGGCCCAGAAACAACGCACAAATCGTTTTGAATGCTGGGTTACAGGTTCAGAAAAATCGCCGCCTGGAGGCGACACTGAACCAATAATTGTCACTGACCCTTGCTCCCCGCCAAGAGCACTGACCATTCCTGCACGTTCATAAAACTCTGCCAGACGCATGGGCAAATATGCAGGAAATCCTTCATCAGCCGGCATTTCTTCCATTCGCCCCGATAATTCCCGAAGAGCTTCGGCCCATCTTGATGTTGAATCAGCCATCACAGCTACATGATATCCCATATCTCTGAAAAACTCGGCTATAGAAACTCCAGTATAAATACTTGCTTCTCTGGCAGCCACAGGCATATTTGATGTGTTTGCAATAATCAAAGTCCTTTCCATAAGGGACAATCCTGTTCTGGGATCTTTCAGTTCAGGAAATTCTTTCAATACATCAGTTATTTCGTTGCCTCTTTCACCACAGCCGATAAAAACAATCAGATCAGCATCACACCATTTGGCAAGTGCCTGCTGCACCATTGTCTTACCGGTTCCAAATCCTCCAGGAACACATACTGAACCGCCCTTGGCAATAGGAAACAACGTATCTATAACCCTTTGTCCGGTTATAAGAGGAATTTTAAGTTCCATTTTCCGAGAAAAGGGTCTTCCTTTTCTGACTGGCCATTTCTGGATCATCGTTATTGATTTTTGTCCATCAACAGTATTTATAACTGCAATTTCATCTTCAACAGTGTGGTCACCTTCTTCAGTCAATTTTACAAGTTCGCCGGTTACTCCCGGCGGAACAAGAATATGCGTATTTATAAGTTTTGTTTCCTGAACTGTTCCCAAAAGCCCGCCTTCATCTATTTTCTCTCCAACTTTGGCTACTGGAACAAAATGCCATTTCTTTTCTCTACTTAGAGCAGGAAGCTGTATTCCTTTCTGCATATAATGACCATGTTTTTCTTTGATCACTTCCAATGGCCTTTGAATCCCGTCATATATTGTCCCTATCATTCCAGGTCCCAGTTCAACCGAAAGTGGCGCACCTCTTCCGTAGATTGGAGCGCCTGGTCTTAAACTTGTTGTATCTTCATAAACCTGTATTACAGCTCTTTTTTCTTCAAGGCGAACGATCTCTCCAATAAGCCTGTTTTCGCCAACTTCAACCAGTTCAAGCATTTGGGCATTTTCAACTCCAACAGCTTCTATAACCGGGCCAATAACTCTTCCGACACTGCCTATTACTCTAGCCACTTAATCCTCCGTAAAAACATTTTTTTGTATTATCAACCTCAACAACTCTTTCTTGCGATATAAAATTGCCTCCAGGGTATTGTCATAGATAATTCTTCCATTATCTTTACACACCTTTATTCCCATCAAATCGTTCGGTTCATTTTCGATTTTTTGAAAATTAACTTCTAAACCATTTTCTTTTTTTAACTGAACTGCAATATTATCCAAAAAAACCTTGTTGCATATTTCTTTTTCCCATTTTCCGAGAATCAATTTAATCTCACCGCCATTTATGCCAATAACAGCTTCAATCAAAAGGTGTCCAAGAAATTTCCTATACTCATCTGTTTTTCTGAACTCTTCGCATTTCATTCGGATCTGCCTGATTACATCGGATACAATTTCATCCTCTGCTTTCATTTTTAATCGGCGTATTTCCAGGTCTAGAGAACTTTCTTTATTTGCTGTTATTCTAGCTGTTTCCTCTTCTGCTCTTTGCATAATAACATTGCAAAGATTCTCAGAACGATTCTGACTCTGTTTCTTTTCTTCTTCAGCAGAAATTCTGGCTTTGCTCAGTATTTCTTCAGATTCTCTTTCCGAATCTGAACGAATCCTCATAATTAGTTCATTAACAGATCCTGATTTTTCCATGTATTTCTCCACTTCAAACAATTATATCCCAACAGCAGCTTTAACAATTTCCTTTATTGTCTTTTTCCCAGGAACAGGCCCATGTCTGTCAGGTATTTCCAATATTAAAGGAAAGTCCATTGTCTCAATAATTTTATCTACTTCTTCACGAATCAATTGAGCAAGCCGTTCAGTTATAAGTATTATATTTATTTTTCTGTTTTCCTGCACATGCTGCAGAACAGAAAGAGCCTCTTCGCGTGTTTGGGCCTCTTTCCCGGATATGCCGGCAAGACTAAATCCCAAAACCATATCTTTGTCACCTATAACAAAATAACCCATCTTATTCGTTACCCAGAACTCTGTTTTTTTCAAACTCATATATATTTTTTTATAATTTTCCCAAAATCATGATAGCAATAATTAATCCGTAAATGGCAATTCCTTCAGCAAGTCCGACAAAAACCAATGCCCTTCCTGCCATTTCCGGTTTTTCACCCACAACTGCTACAGCGGCAGCACCTACATAAGCTACAGCCAAACCGGCACCTATTGAACCAACTGCAACCGAAATAGCCGCAGCTAAAAACCCCCACCTTACAATACCCGGATCAACAACTCCAGCTGCGGCAGCTTCTGCTGCATATCCGGCTTTGGCTGCGACTACCAGCAAAACCAAAACTATCAATCCAACACCAAATACGCACATTCTTTTAATTATTCGAGCAATCCCAATACTGTTTTTACTTGTTTCCTTCATTAAATTACCCTCCTTAGTATCATTGATTTTCTACATAATAAGTAACAGGTTTATATGATTTACCTTCATGTTTGAAGAATTTTCCAAAAAACTCGTAATATTCCAACCTTGCACATTGTATAGCAACAACAAGTCCTTCCAAAACAATTACTATTATATTTCCAAGGATAAAAACGAATGATTTTATTAGTATTCCATGTACACCATACGTAACTTTATTAACTGTATCGACCAGACTAAATATTGCTACAAAAAGCCCGGCATGGCTCAAGGCAAAAGCTGCTACTCTGATAAAGCTTACGGTATTTGCTAAATACCCCATAAACAGTTCAAGAATTTCTATGCTGTGTTCCATTATATATGTCAATATTCCTTCAGGGAACCTTGGCCTGGATGAATCAAACAGATGAATAATAGGTCCCTTTAAAAACAATACAAACACCGGGAAAATGATCAGTAAAATAACAATCCAGGGATTTACAGCGTGAATCCCCTTAACAAACACTTTACATATTACTCCCACAGATCCCCAGTAAATAACGCCGCCTAATAATCCTGATTTGTCAAGGATTCCGTCAATCAGATTTCCGGTCAAATATGCATTTATCACATTTATTAAAATACCAATACTGACAACAGCTATGCCAAAATAGATTGAAATCTTAAAAAAGTCGGTAATATGCTCCAAAGGTCTCATCCATACTGCAGGAAGCCAATGTTCTATGCCGAAAATACTGCCGTAAAGAACCCCGAAAATAACAGACGAAATACCGCAATACAACACGATTATTCCAAGATTGCGTATATTTTCTTTCGCTTTGCTGAATATACCTAAATAAACACCTATAAAACTCAATATAATACCATCCCCAATATCCCCGAACATCATCCCGAACATGATCAAATAAGTTACTGCAACAAATAAAGTTGGGTCTATTGTCCTGTAATTTGGCACCCCGTATGTAGTTACAAGAAGCTCAAATGGTCTCAGAAACCAGGGATTATGAAACTTTACCGGGACATTCAGATCTCCATTGCTGTATTCTTTCTTTTCAACAGGGTTAATCTCCTCTATATAACAGGAACCTTTTGTTACCTTGTTTAATGCCTCAACCACTCTGTTTTTTTCAGCACTGGGCAACCACCCGCTAATTAAAAAAGTGTCTCTTGTTTTTCTAAAATAGCTTCTTACTCTGGCTACTGTTTTATAGACATGCAAACAACCAATAATATCATTCAATTCGCTTTGATATTCAGATTTTTTTTCATGAAGTTTGTCTCCTATTGAATTTATCTTTACAATAATATCTTCAAGGCGCTTTTTTACATTCATCACTGCTTCTTCGGAAATATTTCCTCCTGTTTCAGAAATATCCACATTTTGAAAGTTTGATTCTTTTGCCCCTCTAGCAAGTACATTTGAATCGCTTTTCAAAATAATAATAAGCACATACTGGCGCGAACCATCCTTTCTCCCAGGAACAACAACATGAGGAATCGATGAAAGATATCTTTCTAATATTGGCAAATTTCTTTCCTCAATAAATCCCGGTTGAACATTTAAAAATGAATATACAGAACGCGTGCTAATTTTACCGAAATCTTTTGAAAGAGCACTTACCTGACGGCTCATTTCTTCAAGTTTTTCTTTTTCTGAAAGAAGAGATTCTTTTTTTAGAAAAAGTTCACTCGTCTCTTTCTCCATGCTGGTAATCTTTTCTTCGATTACAGCAATCCTGTTATCAATATATTCAATTTCTTTAGGTCCTTCAGATTGTGTTGCCAATATTTTTATAGATAACTTTCCAGCTATTAACGAAGCTCTATCTGCCAAATCCGAATAACGCTGAACTGAGTTTTTTAAATCAACAAGCCCCAATTTTGAGGACCACTGTTCAAGTTCAGAGGCTTTTACCAACTCTACTGCACCAGCAGCAATAAGTGTATCCGCCACTTTATCGACATCCTGTTTATGAATCAAAATATTAATCTGTTCCATTTTTTCAGGCATAAGAATCATATTACCAATTCCCCTAAAATATCCTTGTCTACATTACGAGATTTTATTCCCAAAATAATTTTCAAATTTCTAATTTCTATTCGCATCAGGTTCAGATATGCTATTTCTGTTCCTATAGTGAAAGGAAATTTCATCAATGCAGATCTGGCTTCCTGCGCCATTAATCTCCATAAAACACTTTCCAGTATAAGCAGTGTTCCTTTTCTGTTTGTTCCTTCCGCAAATGAAGCCAGCTGTCCGGCAGGGCCTTTTTTAAGCTCCTTAAGCAGTGAAGATGCATCCCCTTCTAAAAAGGATTCCACTAAAACCTGCCTTCGAACCTGCCAACCATAAGGTAGAAGAAATTCTGCAATTTCACCGGCAGAAATCTGATAATATTTTTTAAACCGTATTACTCTTGCAATATTCAAAAGATCCACTTCCAAGCCAATAAGCCGTTTCACGATTTTCTTGTCATTATTTGACAGTTTATCGGCAATCTCTCCAAGTTTTATATAATGATCCTTTTCAAGTGACCATTCCAAAAAGAAGAAAGCCCCTGTCTTTTTAAAACCCTCCCAACCTTTTACAAGTGGTTCTCTATATGGAGTTCGCTCCAAATACAAAATTGCCTGCTCAAGGCTAGTGGATTCCAGGATCTTTTCCAATGGCAACGGGTGAAGAACTTCCAAACGAGGTATTATACAATTCCTATCGAATTCCCGGTTGTCAAACTTCATTCTCAAAACAATCAGCAGTTGTTGTATTTCATATTTTTCTAGAAGAATTTCCGCAAATTTGCCTGGAATACCTCTTAAATCTCTATACACTTCTTTACAGGAATTCATCTCTTTTCCCCATAGCAAAAGCTCAAGTTCAGGAAGGTCCTCTTCAGAACGTGTATCTTTAACAAGGTCTCGATAAACAGTACCCCTTAAAACATCAAGAAAGCCGGATATTTCATTAGCCGATGAAAGTCGTTCATATTCTTCACGCGAAAGAAGTTTACCTAGTCTTGCTCTTGTCTTTGCATTTGCTGAAGCATATCTTGCAAGAGATCTCATTTTTCCTCTTCTGGGGAACATAATACTATTTTCATTACCTTATCTAAAGCTATCTGTATTTTCTCTTTTTTCATTTCACGAGCACTATCAATTTCAGAATTGATTTTCCTTAGTTCTTTTTCTCTGTCACTAAGAGTTTTTTCAGTCGTATCCCTAATCTTTTGTGCTGCTTTAGATTTTGCTTTATCACAGGCTTGATCTAATCGCTCTTTTGTTTTTGCAGATGCATCTGCAACAATTTTCTCAGCTTCTATTCTTGCTGCAGCAATACCTCGAGCTGCCTCTTCTTCCTGTTTTAAAATTTCGTTAACTACTTCTTCCATAAAACACCTTTATAATTTCGGTTTTTACATTTCTATCAAAGATATAACATTATATTTGTATCCTCAAAAAAATGATAACTCTTTTATCACTTAATAAAATATATTTTTTCTATTCCTGCATTTTTTACTTTTTAAAAAAGTGATAACTTTTGTCACATTTTCTTCTGACTATTTTCGATATTCGAATTGTGGATAGTTTGTGGAAAAGTTTCTTTAAAAAACCCTTGCAACAAAATAACATGATTATTAGACACCCCTTAATAAGCTTGTTTTTAGTAAGTTATCAACATGCTTTCTCTTGATCTTCGTAGAACTCAATATAAGTAATCGTCAAATTGAGAATTTAAAACTGTATTTTCTTTAGCGATTTACTTTTTCAACAATACATCTTTCTTATCTTCTTCATTATCAATGTTTTACAATCATATATCTCGACAAGCATTTCACAAACAAACCAATCACTGGTGTTAATGTAAACTTACATAATTATCAATAATTGAGCACGATATTCAATATTTACGTGAAAACCAATATTAATTCAGAAGTTCTTCACAAGTTATCCACATTAAATTTTCGTTAATAAAGCCACATCCTTGCATCAGAGAAATTATTTTGTATATAAATCGGACATTGCGGGAAAATATGGCACGGAACTGTTTTTTTTTAAGACGAAAACATTTGTCAATATACAGATATTTGTGTTAATTTTTTCATACTATGATCTTCCTATATATTTGTCTGATAATACTAATTTATTTTATCCTTGAAATAGTCTACAGGGATTTTTTTAAATATAAGACAGGAGCTAATTTTCGCGCTGCTGAATTTTACGAAATCGTTGAATCCTCGAAGAATAAAATCAAAGATTTTTCTGAAATGAAGGCCAAAGATTTCAAGTGTGATCGCTGTAAAAATACTTCTCATATTCTGGATTGTGTTGGTCTTCAAAATGTCGGATATGAAAAGGAAGGATATTCTGTTCCTTATCCTTGTAAATTTCTTAAGCTATCTTGTAAAAAATGCGGTTTCTCTCATTTTTATGATTTAAATATCCTTTTCTTCCCCGAATTTGTTATTGATAATCATTTGCCGAAATCTGGTGAGATGATATCGCCATTTAAACGAACACATTGTCTTCAATGTAATTCTGAATCTATACTTGAAAGAACTCTACTTTCAAAAAGGTCCGGAATGCAGATTTTTTCACATCCTAGACTACTCATTTCAAGAGCATGCCGTGTGTGCGGCCGAGCGTATTTTTTTGATTTGACTTACTTGGAAGAACATCTTGCAGCTAAAAAGCATTTTGATACTCATGAAAGGGAAAAGACACGTGAGTGAACTTTCGTTCAGAAGTGACATAGCAAAGAATTTTCATTGTTCAAACTGCGATAATAAAAATGTAGTACCAAAGACTTCAGCGATGAAAGGTGAATGGAAACATAAACTGAGCAAATTTCATCTGTTTGAGTTTCACACATTAATATGCAGCCGTTGCGGACAAATGGATTTATATGACCGTTATTATATTCCAAAGTAAGCAATATACCCTGAATTTTAATTAGAGGATTGAAATTAAAAACAGGTGTTGTCAAAATCTTGAAAAATAGTTTGAAAATTATACTTGATTTCTATAAGCAGCTTTTCTTAGAATGTTCTAACAGAAAATTCAAGGATGTTATAAATGTTCAGTAACCCGAGCCTTCCAATATTAATCTTTCATTGTATTCTCTTTGCTTTTATCATTATTTCCCTTTCTTTCATGGCGAAAAACAAGGCTGCATCAAGAATTTACTTTGTTTATGGCAAGAATCTAGCTGTAGTATTTGCTCTATGTGAAACAATAGTCTTTCTAAAAAAACATGTTAGTTTTAAATTTCTTCTTACTATTGTACCTGTAAACTTTGTTACTTTATCAATTCTTGTTGCAGGAGGAATGATTCTTTGCAGAAAAATAGATGTTCCAAGTATTCCATACCTTATTGGTGTCACCCGTTCGCGCAAAAAATTTTTTAAAACCAACTACAATATTCAATTAATTAGTATTGTTCTATGCAGTATCTTTATATGTTCATTTACCTGGATACTTTTTTCACAAACAAATCCCGCTGTTTCAGACCTTATTAGAGCTGGAGGTGATGAATCTGCAATTTCTTCAAGAATAACCTGGGTACCAATTCTGTTTTTTGTTCTTATTGCTTTATATGAAGAAATAATTTTTCGGTTGTTTATTCAAAGTTTTTTCTCTTATCTTTTCCGTAAGATACCTCTTGGCTGGATAGCTGCAATCATACTTACTGCCGCGCTTTTTGCCTTCGGTCATATCGGCGTACTTGCAACTCAATGGATTAAGCTTACTCAAACATTTGTAATCGGCCTTGTGCTTGGATTCCTTATGAGACGATACGGTATGGAAACATCTTTTGCTGTACATTCAGTACTGAATATTTTTGCATTGTATGCTTCCCAGCAATTACTTTCCTGAAGATAACTTTTTTATAACATAAACAGCTGTAAACACCCGAAAAAGATACTATTGTGAATATGTAATAATAAAAGTATGAATATTTTTTATGTTTTTTCGTCATAATTTATAAATAAGGCTGTTGCATATTAAGCAAAGATTTATCACTTTTAAACAACCTTATAAGGAGCAAGCATCTGTGGCAGAAACAGACGCTGTACTTGTAGAAAAATCTCTGGAGGGAGATAATGAATCTTTCAAACTGCTTTTTGAGCGGTACGGGAAAAGAGCCTATGCGGTTTCTTATGGGATTCTTCAGAATTCTGAAGATGCCAAAGATGCCATTCAAAACTCATTTATCCGGGCTTTTCGCTCCCTTCACAGGTTTCGCAAGGCATCTTCATTTTATACCTGGCTTTATAGAATTGTTGTTAATGCATCTATTGATTTGTCACGAAAAAGAAGAAGAACGCCCGAAACTATTCCTTTTGAAGAAGGTATTCAAAATAGCTCAACTAGGCTTTCTTCAGAAAAAGGATCTTTTGCTGATCCATCTAATATCTGCAGACAAACTGAGCTTTCAGACACGATACAGAAAGCTATGGAAGGACTTTCTGTTGAACACAAGGCTGTTATTACACTTAGAGAAATTGAGGGATTGTCTTACGCAGAAATTTCACAATCACTTGAATGCTCAATTGGCACAGTAATGAGCAGGCTTTATTATGCAAGAAAGCATATGAAAACTTATTTAGAAGATTATTATAAATCCTGAAAGGAGCCAAACATATGGAATCAAGTTCCCGCTGCAAATATTATAAGCTGGTTGGTCCTTTTGTGGATAATGAATTGTCTGACAGCCAAAAGCAAGACATGGCGCTGCACGTTGAGAACTGCGCTGAATGCTTTAATGAAGTTAACAAGGCACAACAGACAGGTCTGTTAATACGCGAAAATCTTATCGTAGAACCAACCAATGATGCAATGCGCGAGATATGGGAAAACATCCATACTGAGTTAACAAACAGCCATAACTTCAAAACACAACAGAAAAGAAGTGTTCTTAAACATTTTAATAAAGCAAAATTCTGGATAAGCGCAGCTGCGGCTCTTATTGTTATTTCTGTTGGAACACTTTTTTATAGTTTCCCTTACAAAACAGGCAACCTTCAATCTAATCACTGTTTTGTAGAATCCATTGATTCTGCTTCAGCATCAATAATGGTTTTCGAAACACCAAAAAATAAAATGACAGTTTTCTGGATATTCGAAAATGAAAGTTCAAGTTAAAATAAATAAATATAAATTTGAATAGACAAGGAGCATGACAAAATGAAAATACTATTTGTTATAATCATATCAAGTATTGTTTTTCTCCATACTTTCATTGCAAGCGCACAACGTTCCCCAGCCGTTTTTATTAAGGTTGATGTCATTTATGCTTCTAATGAAAGAGCATTCATTGACAAAAAAATTTCCAGGATTGTTAATGACCTTAAAAGCCTTTTTGCTTATTCAAATTATGAATTAATAGACATACACTCTCTTGAAACAAAATATCATCAAACAGGTCAAATTCCGCTTCCTAACGCATCAAAACTTCAAATCGTTCCTTTAGCTGAACAGGCAGGGTATATACTTCTGAATGTACTTGTTAACCGAAGCAACGGTTACATTATGAACACTAATTTTAGAATTATTAATGGCGGAACAATTCTTGTGGGCGGTCCAAGATACAAAAAAGGCGTTCTTGTTTTTGCAATTACAGTTGAAACAATGCGATAAGTTCAGCTAAATAAGCCTTACTCTTCTATGGACGATTGCGATCTTTCTTTACTAAAACAAGAGGATACCTGATTTTAAGTTCGCCATCGAGGCGAATATCAATTGCGTATTCACCAGGGGAAGGAAACCTTAAGTTATTAAATCGCGCAATTACAGTGTGTTTTGCCTTAAGGTCTTCCAGTATTATTTCCGTTTCATTATCTTCTGCCAGAACTTTGTCGGAAGGGGTTCTAACAACTGTTTTCTGACGAAACCTACCTGCCCCATTACACCATCTATTTACTACAAATAATGAGGGATGGTGCACAGGAAACTGACTTGATCCTACAGTTTCAAACAAGCCAATAAGAATCAACTTACCATTATGTTCTCTACGTACATCATCACATAAAATTGAGAACTGAAGGTCTGGAAGTATTCTTATTTCATCATTAATCATATTTCTATCTCTTTAAGAGGTTCTACTCGAAATTTAAAAGCTGCTTCGGAATCACCTATTTTCAGTGTAAGCATTGTGTTTAGACGAGTTAATAACAGTCTGTAAGGGATATTAATCGAATGTCCTTCAACATTAATTGCAATGTGAGTATTTCCTAAAATATCTTCAGATTCCTTGACTGTATGTATCAGATGCGCAAATTTTCTGATTTTCTCTATTAAATTTGCGTTAAAAGTATATTCATTTGTGCAAACTGGGCATCGAACGTTAGGTGCTTTTTCAATATCCAACATAGAGAAACTTATGATTCCCTGACAATCCTTTTCAATGCATTTGAATTCTATATTTCCAGCTTTTTTCATACCTGTTTTCTCCTGTTTGGAGAAGCTAACATACGGTTTTAGGAGTGTCAATGAATTTCCTGTTGATTTTGTCATATCTGTATCGTTTTCTATTTTACTTTTACTTTTATCGAATCACCAGTTTTTGATTTCAACTGCGTTGCTGCATTGCCCTTACAACATGATACTTCTAAAAATCCTGAACTTCCGATTAATGCCAACATTTTTCCTTCAGCAACATCCGAATAACATCTGGACAAACCTTCTATGGTCTTTCCTTTTAATGTTACTGACATTCTTAATGGATTTACTTTACTAATATCATCTGACGAAATATTCGTTATTATGTTTCCGAAACTATCGGACATTATAACGCGTCCTTTTACAACATTTCCGTCTTTTTCAGTTCGAAAAATATCAAGTTTCAATGGATTGATAATTTTCTCTCCAAACTTTTCAGGATTTATTCCACAACTCAAGTAAGCCGCAGCAGAAGCAAATACATCCCGTCCGTAAAAAGTGTCGCTTACAGTTTTAAGTCTGTACTCTGGATTTTTTAACTCAAAAATCGGACCACATTTTTTGTGTATTAGAGGCAAGCTCAAAAGGCCATTATCAGGAGCAACAAAAAAATGAGAATCCACACAAGCAATAATCGATCTTCTTGCACTGCCAACGCCAGGATCAACTACAATTAAATGAATAGTTCCATCTGGGAAATATCTCCAGGCAGATCCAAGAATAAATGCACCTGAAATAATATCATATTTTGGAATATCATGTGCTCCGTCAATAATAAATGCTTCTGGAGCTATACAGCGAATAACTCCCTTCATCATTCCCGCATATCTGCTGGCAGGTCCAAAGTCTGAATATAAAACTATAGTCCTGAAACCAAACATTTTTATTATCCTCTATATGCGATAACATCCATTTCAACACCTACACCTTTAGGAAGAGCTGCTGCTTCAATACATGCTCTTGCCGGTAAAGAAGTCTTAAATATTTGAGAATAAATATTGTTAACTTTAATAAAATTATTAATGTCTGCAAGATACAATGTGGTTTTTACTACATTATCAATACTCATATTTGCTGAATTCAATATTCCAGTTATGTTGTTAATTACTCTTTCAGTTTGTTTCTCAATAGAACCTGTCTCCAATTCACCTGACATTGGATCTATAGGAATCTGTCCCGAAACAAAAAGAAAACCACCAGCCTCAACTGCTTGAGAATATGGACCTATTGCAGCAGGAGCAAGATCTGTCCGGATTATCCTTTTCATTGAGCACTCCTTCAATTATATCTATTCACCTGAATCAATATACCGTTTAGGAACCCTTGGACCGATTAAACACAATACTTCATGTGAAACTGTTCCTATTCGCTCTGCAAAATCTTCGACTGATATTGTCTGATCTGCCTGCTGGCCTATCACAACAACTTCATCTTCAATACATGCTCCAGGAATATGCGTAATATCAATCATTATCTGGTCCATTGTTATTGAACCTAAAACACGTGCCCTGCATCCACGAACAAGAACTTCTCCACGGTTTGAAAGCCTTCTGTCAAAACCATGACTGTATCCTAATGGTAAAGTTGCAACTCTCATTTTTTCTGACGCAACAAAACTCCTTCCATAACCTATAGTACGTCCTTTATCCACGTCCTTTATAAACGCTATAGAAGATTTCATTCTTAAAGCAGGTTTCATAGTGCTTATCTTAGAATATGGAGAAGGCGCTACACCGAAAAGACTTAGCCCCGCTCTAACCATATTAAAATGAGCTTCTCTAAACCGCAACGTCCCTTCACTGTTTGCAATATGCTTTAAAGGAACCTGTATTCCCATTTGATCAAGTTTGTCCAAAAACCTCTTAAAACGGTCAAGTTGAAGCCTTGTAAATTCACCCTCAGGTTCATCTGCACAAGAAAAATGGCTGCACAATCCTTCTATTCTAAGATATTTAAGGTTAATCATTTTTTCAAAATAATCCAATGCCTTTTCATGCCATATTCCGATCCTGCCCATACCTGTATCAACAAGCAAATGAACGTTTACCTTCCTGCCTTTTTTTTCTGCAGCTTCATTAAGCCGCTCCATATAATCCAAAGAAGAAACAACAGGAGTAACATCACCATCTACTAAATCTTCTATACCATCAATAAAACTCGGCCCAAGTATTAGAATTGGTATTTCAGGAAATTTTTCTCTCAGAAAGCTTGCTTCAGCAAGGTCTGCAACACTCAATCCATCAACTCCTGCTTTCAGGACTGCTCTTGAGACCCGTTCCATACCCATGCCATAAGCATCGTCTTTCACTACAGCCATCAGTTTTTTACCTGAACCTATATATTCCTTTAACATCTTAACGTTGTCTCGTATAGCGGCTATATCTACCTCAAGGAATGTCTTAGAATGACGTGATATCTCAAGAATTATTCTCATAAGATATTTACTTGCCTCCCCTGTTATGCCACTTAAGCTGTATTGGCTTCACATAATGCGGCTGTATTTCTTTTAAATCCAAACTGTACCCTTCGATTGTCTTAAAAGCCAAACGTCCGGCAAAAGACGCTTTAGGATACATAGGCTCAACGTCAATTATCCATTCATCCACTGACAATTCTTTTAATGACTGCCCTTGCCTTTCTATTCCTGGCCCTAATATTCGTGTTTTCGCATATAAATATTGTTTGATTTCATCAACAATAAAAACCCTGTCTTCACTCTTTCTTTCTAAACAATCTTTATACGAAAACAAAGCACCATATATTTCTGGACCTTCTGCTGAAATAATTGGAAACAAGGCATTCTTACAAGAACCTGCTTGTAAAGCAAGAACAGCGAGTGACGAAACAGCCTGAACAGGAATTCCAAGAGAAAACGCCATCCCTTTAGCAAGCGCCATTCCTACACGAATACCGGTATATGATCCTGGCCCGGCACTAACAGCAATAGCTTCCAAATCCTTTATATTCAAGCCCGCTGAATCCAACATCTTCTCAATACCCTCAAAGAGTCCCTCTGAATGCCTGAGATTATCGCATATTTGAACTTCAGCTAGTATATCTTCATTTTCAAGTAAAGCAATGCTGCCAATTCTTGTAGTAGTTTCAATACTAAGAATTCTCATCTTCTATAATTTCTTCCTCACTATTGCCATTAAATATTATTCCCAGGAAAATACTTCGAACGTCTTTATCTTTCATCAATCTCCTTACACGCGAATCAGCGATAAAAGCTAGATAGTTTCCTTCTCTCAAAGTCTCAATCAAAACATCATCGTTCATAATTTGTTGAAAATCTTCATTATGAAGCAAGTATTCAACTTTTTCCTCTCCAATAAGGTCTTCAAGCTGGCTTTCGCTGTCCATGGACTCCGAGATTCGTTGAATATTTCCATGCACATTCAATTTATCTAAAAGATTGTGGTTTAGAAAAAACGCCGCAATTTTAGATTCTGCAAGCTGTTGTCTGAAAGAAACAATATCTGGAGAAACTGATTCAGGAATAATGCCTATAATAAATACCGGGATAGCAATTATTAAAAATCCTTTTATAGATGCAAATAATGCACCAAATATCCTGTCTAACCAGCGCCTGCCAGTTTTTCCATGAATAGCTTTTCGCAATGTCTTTCCCAAATAATGGAAAAGAATCAATATAATACCAAACATAACAAGCCATGTTATTATGGAAACAATCGTATTGGCAGTATTCGATCCTGAAGAAAACAATGCAGTAACGTCATCACAAAAATATACTGGTACAAGTATAGCCAGGATGAGTCCGACAAGATTAAATAGCTGAAGAATCGCACCTTTAATAATGCCTACTAACGCAAAAATCACAAGAACAGCAATAAATATCCAATCAATAATATTTACATTCATACAACCTGTTCCTTTCTGTTTAATTTTAGTTTATCAATTATTTGCTCCGAAGCCTTTTCTATTGTAAATTTTCTTTGATTTTCACCAGTTACATTGAGCAAAATTTTCATTGTATTCGGTGGAAGAATATCAATGCATCTTTCAGCCCACTCTATAACTGTAACTCCTTTTCCAAAAATATATTCATCTATGCCCAATTCCATTAAATCAGAAGATCCATTAAGACGGTATAAATCAAAGTGATAAAGAGGAAGAGTTCCATAGTACTCATTTATCAGTGTAAAACTAGGGCTAACAACAATATGATCTGTGTCCTTAATTCCAAGTCCTTCTGCAATTCCTTTTGTTAATACAGTTTTTCCAGTGCCTAGATTCCCGCAAAGTGCTAGTACATCGCCTGCAACCAGATTACGCCCAAGAACTATACCTAGCTCTCTAGTTTCGCTGGAGCTTTCAGAAATAAACACATTCTCTCTCACTGACAAAACTTCCATATTTACATTTATATTGTCTACTAAAACTTAATCCATTCTTTCGCCTTTGCAACCATTTCGGGAAGGCTTTTTGCATAAGGCGGCCTAGCTATACCCGCTTCCGTAATAATACCACTAATAAACGAAAAAGGTGTTACATCAAAAGAAGGAGAATAAACATCGATTTTCTCTGGAGCCGTTCTCTTTCCGAAACCACAAGTTACTTCTTCAGAAAATCTTTCTTCAATAGGTATCTTATCTCCCGAATCAAGGCTTAAATCAATTGTTGAAACAGGAGCGGCAATATAAAAAGGTATTGAATGTATTCGGGCCATTTGTGAATGCGAATAGGTTCCAACTTTATTGGCAGTATCACCGTTTGCCGCTATCCGGTCAGCTCCTGTAATTATAAGGTCCACTTTCCCATCGCGCATAAGAAGAGGAGCAACATTATCGCAAATTAGTGTAACTGAAATTCCTTCCTGCATTAATTCCCAGCAAGTTAGCCTTGATCCCTGGAGTAAAGGCCTTGTTTCACATGAAAATACTTTTATTTTCTTGCCTGCCCTATGAGCAATATAAACACCTGCAAGAGCAGTGCCTATTCCTGCAGTTGCCAAAGAACCTGCATTACAATGCGTTAATATAGAATCTCCATCTTTTATCAGCTTTACCGCTTCTTCTCCAATTCTCTGGCAGACAATCTCATCTTCTTCAAGAATCAATAAAGCCTCTTTTAATACTGATTCTTTGATCCCTATTTCTGAAGAATCGAGTGATTCTTGTGCAATTTTTCGAATTCGGTCAAGAGCCCAAAACAAGTTCACTGCTGTTGGCCTGGAAGAAGCTATTTTTTCACATATACACAATAGCCTTTTATAAAGAACTGTTTTATCAGCAGAATCCTCTTTCAAAATGCATACTGCTGCACCTAGGGCAGCTGCTACGCCAATTGCAGGTGCGCCCCTTACACGCAGTTTGTAAATAGCTTCATGGATTTCTTCTACTTTATTTAATTCAAGATACACTTCTTTTTCAGGAAGCCTTGTCTGATCTAAAATCCGCATACAATTATTAACATACTCGATAGTTTTAACTCTCATAAAACTATCCTTTTCATTTTGCACCATTATTCCACATTTTCAGTACTTCAAAAGCCGTCTCTATAGAGGCTGCTTCTGAATTATCAATGTGAATACTATTGCCAAGATATTATTTGTAACATGAAGGCCGATTGGCACTAAAAGAGAACCACTCTTTTCGTACACTACAACTAAAACTAAACCCAATGCAAAAATTGGAAGAAAAGCAGCCAAATTGAAATGTAAGGCAGCAAACAGCATTGAAGTAAGCAAAGCTCCCCCTATTCCTCCGAAATGCCGTTTGGCAACCGGATAAAAAAAGCCGCGAAACATTACTTCCTCAAAAACTGGCGCCATAAAAACAATAAAAACAACTAAAGATCCCATTCCTAACATTGTTTTTTCTTTTGTAAGCAAATCAACTATTGGCTGAACAACCAATTCCAAGTTCATTAAATAAGAAACAAGATATGTCAGTCTGCTCATTAAAAGCAAAATTGGAATAAAGCCAAGATACAAATAAAAACCTTTAAATAAATCCTGTACCCAACCCTTGTTTCTTAAACCGATTTGTATCAGTCCTGTTCTATACTGCATCTTTAATTTCCATAATACGGCAAGAGCAACAACAATATGCGCAATCACTGTACTTGCCGCAACAAATACAGATTGAGAAATAATAGTGAAGTGCAGCCCTATTTTTTCTAGTAGATAATCAGTGTAAACAATACCTAAATTAACAGAGATAAAAAGAATAGAAAGCTGAAAAAGATCTTTAAAATCCCATGGAACATTCTTATCAACAAGAACCCAATTCTTTTTCTTAAAGAGCTTTATAAAAGAAATATCTATCCAAACACCTATGCATAGGCATCCCATTGAAAATATACCTAATGCTGCTTCTGCTATTGTCCTAATAAGCACAAATCTATTCCTTTATTGTTTAGAGATAAAACATTATCCTGCAGAACAATAGTCCGTGCATGAAAACATTATATAAGCTTTTTTATCTATTGGTACTTTTACTGGTGGGGGAAAACTTATGCTCAATAAAGTGAATACACAGAAAAGTCCTTGCACGTATAAACAAACATCTATATTGAAAACCTTTTCCGTATTTTACCAACCACCTTCAACAACAGCGTCTACAACCTTACGGGCAAAATCTTCGTCAAGAGTCGGCAGTTTTGCTTCCTGGTAGGGTAATCCAAAAGCCGTCATTTCATCTGTCTGAAGATCACCTTCCAGAAAGTAGCTTGTCTCTCCTGTAACATAAACAGGTTCTTCCCAAACAGATTTTCCTGTTCGCAAATCAGTCAATGTAAGCTTTGCTCTAAGTTTTAAACGATATTCACGAACCTTATTAAAATCTTTGCCTTTATATCTCAATGGTTCACGGCTATATTTAACCAATTTCCCTTCCAATAAAAGATCCGCATCCTTTTTCTTAACAACCCTAAGAGTTCCATCAACACGAAATCTCTTGATAACTGCATTAGTAATAGGCAGTTCTATACCTGGCTCCATTGTATTATTAGTGATTGTAGGCACTGATATTGTCTTTATATCTTTAGGAAGTAAAGATCCTACCTTATAACCACATCCCGACAATAAAAAAGGAACTAAAATCAAAAAACAATATTTCTTCATTATATTCTCCTTAATCTTATAGTGCTCTATTGTTATTATTCTTATTCAACAAAATACTTGTTAATTTTCAATATTGTGAATCCCTTTTGTTATTTCATCAGAACTCATACCTGTCTTTTTTTCAAGCTGATTAATTCTGATTACTGCAGCTTTTCCCTCGTTTGTTCCAGGATACTTCTTTATCAGCTTTTTATAGTATATTACAGCTGCCTCATAATTTTTCTTTTTTCTATAAAAATCTCCGGTCAATAATATTCTTTGTGCCATTCTGGAATTCAGCTCTTCTATTATTCTATTTGATTCGGCTACACTCTCTCCATCAGGATACTTTTCCATATATAACTGAAGATATTTTAAAGCATCGTCTGTAGCAGCTTGATCATAATCAGTCCCCTTACTTAACTTATAGGCGCACCATCCTGCTTTAAAAATTGCATCATCAGCCAAACCAGAATCAGTATAATCCCGAGAAAGTGTTTCATATGCTTCTATTGCTTTCTTATACTTTTTTTGTTTTTCATAAGTGATTCCAATTTTTAGTTGCGCTTCAGCTGCCTTTGATCCAAATGGATCATTCTCAATCACTTTTCCAAAAATCTCTATTGCTTTATCTCTGGATGGTAAAATAGGCAACTTCATAAATTTTCTTTTCTCACCGGCAAGAAAAAGATTCCCCAGTTTATATTGCTGTTCAACTATCGAGTTAATATTTTTAAATTCCGGATACTGTTCAATTACTTTCTGATAAGCTTGAAAAGCCTTATAAAAATATCCGGATTTTTCATAGTTCTCAGCTGCTTCGATTAGAGCTTGAGGAGCTAACTTGCTTCTTGGAAACTTTTTTACAAGTTTTGAATATTCTTTAGCTGCACGCGAAAAATCTCCCTTTTTCTGAAAGGACACGGCATGTTCATATTGTTCTTTAGGAGTTTCCTTTACCTCATATTTTGGATTAGACCATTTACCCGTTTTAGCATCATATATGAACTCGGCCATAGCCGAAACACTCCATAAAAGAATACAAGATGTGCAGGATAAAATAACAACCATATTTTTTAGTTTCATTCTAATTATATTCTCCATATTCAGTTCTATTAACTATTCCTTATTTGGGAGATAATATGAGATACACATCAACCCTGTCAAGTAGAGTTAAACATTGAAAACATTATCATTAAAACACGCAGCATAATATTAGTATAAACACCCGCAATAAGATCGTCTGTCATAATACCCCATCCTCCGTTAAGTTTTTGCGACCGGTTAATGGGAAAAGGCTTATAAATATCAAAAAATCTGTTAAGCAAAAAACCTGTTAAAATTATCGGACCAGACAAAGTAATTCCTACAAAGGAAATAGGTATGCTCATAGCTTCGTCAATAACAATTCTCGAATCATCTTTTATTCCTGAAATCATTTCAGCTTTATCTGAAATATATACACCTGCAAAAAAAAGAAACACTCCAGCGAGAATAACGCCAGGAGTGCCAAGACCTATCCAGTTTATGATTAACAAAAGAACCACCCCACCTAATGCCCCAAAAGTACCCGGAGCAAAAGGAAGAAACCCTAAACCAAAAAATGATGAAAAAAGAATTATAACAGGTCTGCTCATTTTTTGAGTCATAGTTTCAATTTTCTCCTTTTAGAAATGACATTGTATAATTCCCAAGCAAACTCAAATAAATTGAAATACAGGCTACCACCATACTGAATACAAGAACAATATTTACTGCGGTACGTAAAGCTCCTCTTTGAGTTATTTCCAGATGGGGTACTATTTCACAAAATGAAAGAATTAACAACACAGTAGTAATACACAAAAAGTAGATAAAATATATCAAGTTTCTATCTTCTTTTGAAAATCCGTCCTTCTTTTCTGTAGCGAACAGTAAATCTCTGCATGCTGTAACAAACTCACTCCCTATTACTATTACAGCCATCCATGCCGGCATTAAATCCAAACGCACAAATGCAATAAATGCAGTGGCAAGCAAAATTTTGTCAGCCATTGAATGAAGAAAAACAACATTTTGACTTTTTCTAATATTAAATAACTGTGTTCTGGTAATTGTAAAAAAGAAAAGAAAAAGAACAAATCCAACAGTTTTACCATAGGGGTATGAAGAAAGGAATAATCCCAAAATTAAAAAAGATGCTAACATCCTAATAACCGCCAGTAAAGAAGACTTGCTCATTGAATTTGCCCTATCAAATCATATTCCATGCTATCTTTTATTAACACCCCATTAATATCACCGGGAGAAATCGTCTTATTATTTTTTTCAAAATAAACAAGACCATCTACTTCGGGAGCATCATACTGCGTTCTTCCCTGCCAAAAACCTTTCTTCTCTTCAGATAGCCCATCACAAATAACATTCATTTTTCTTCCAATCAACTCAGTATTTAGTTCTGTTGCAATTTGTTGTTGTAAAAGCATTGCCTCATGAAAACGTTTTTGTTTTTCCTCTTCATCAACCATTTTCTTATAAGAGGCCGCAACAGTACCTTCTTCAGGAGAATAAATAAAAACACCTAATCTTTCAAAACGAACTTCTTTCATGTATGAAAGAAGCTTATTAAACTTTTCTCGAGTTTCTCCAGGGAAACCCACTATAAGGCTTGTCCTTATACCAACATCAGGAATCATTTGCCGTATTTTTTCTACTAATATTCTTATTCCTTTTTCTGAAATTTTTCTTCCCATTTGTGATAGAATCTCGTTGTCTATATGCTGAATAGGAAGATCAATATACGAGCAAATCTTTTTCTCATCCCGGATAACTGATAAAACATCATCGTGTAGATGAGCAGGATGAACATAAAGCAATCTAACCCAGTTCAAAGATTCAATTTTAACCATTGCTTTTAGAAGGTCAGGCAACTCTCCGTTTACAGGAATATCTTTACCATACAAGGTTGTATCCTGCGCTATCAGGTTAATTTCTTTCACACCGCTTGCAGCAAGAAGATTCGCTTCCTCGAGTATATCCTCAATTTTTCTAGACCTGTAATTTCCTCTTAAGGTAGGTATTATACAATAATGACATCTATTATTACATCCTTCTGCAATTCTAACATATGCATAATGTGAAGGAGTAAACCTGCGTACAGATAAATTCTTTTCAGGAACAATTTGGGCTTTTGTACAATTGCAATATTGATCCTCAGTTAAAATATGTTCAACTGCTTCAAAGATATTTTCTATCTGGAATGTACCAAGAACAGCGTCAACTGAAGGAATTATCTCAAACAATTTATTTCCATAACGCTGAGCAAGACAACCCGTAGCAACCAAATGCCTGCATCTGCCACTTTTTTTTAGGTTGCCAACTAATTGAAGAGTTTTTAATGATTCATCAGTTGCTTCTCGGATAAAAGTGCAAGTATTAACAATTACAATCTGAGCATCTTCTGGATTTTTAACTAGATTTGCACCTTTGCTCTCGAGAATATCAAGCATCCTCTCACCATCAAGCATATTTTTTGCACAACCAAGATTGACAAAAGCAATATTAATTTTCAATCTTTACGCCCTGCCTTGAAAGATAAAGATTTACTACTTTTCCTCTCTTTCCAAGATTTCCAATGTTCTTTCCGTTAAAAGTCACATCTATACCTGCAGCATTTCCGACTCTAATCTTAAACTGTTTACGAGCATGCCATGTTTCAGAATCTCCTTTTTGAAGTGTATGCTCAAAAACCAGTTTCTCATCTGCCTGAACTCTGATCCAAACCTTCTGTTTAGCATTTACAACAAGAACAACATCCTTTTTTTTAGGTAAAACGGTTGGATTATCGCTTCTTTTTATTTCTTTAGGCATAATCAAATCAGACCGTTCCATTTTTGCATTCTGGATCATAGCAGATTTTTGAATCTTTACCTCTTCCTCATCTCCACCACTAAAAATTATTTTGATTAGAAGTAAAACAAGAACCATAAATCCAATACTACCAACAACTATTTTCCATTCCATACCTCGAAAATAAGCAACAGGACTGCTTCTTTTAACCTTTTCTCCTTCAAGAACAAGGACCTGTTTTGACTCAGCAATATGCTCGTTCATGTATTCCTGAACCATCTTTGAAGAGTCCAAGCCTAAAAATTCTGAATAAATCTTTAAAAAACCTTTCGCGTAAGTAGGCGCAACAACCTTTTCAAATTCATCATTTTCCAAAGCCTTCAAATAAACAAGCTTGACTTTTGTTACTTCGGAAACACTTTCCAAAGTAAGATTCTTTTCCTCTCGTGCCTGTCTCAGTTTATCTCCAATGTTATCCATCGCTTTTTCCTTAGCTATCAATGCTATATAAACCCATCATCCTGACTTGAAATAGTTTCAATAAGAATCTCTCTACCCTTACTACCATTATAAGGCCCAACAACTCCTTTTTCCTCAAGAATATCCATTATTCTTGCGGCTCTCGAGTAACCTATCCTAAGTCTTCTCTGAAGAATCGAAACAGATGCCTGACTTGTCTGAGAAATAACTTTAATTGCATCTTGTAAAAGTTCATCGCCGTTAGCTTTGTTATCTGCTTGTTCTTCAGTATACTTCTGAAAAACATCTTTTTCTTCCTTTTTCTCATCAACTGGCTGTTGATCAGTTATATGCTTTAAAACCTTTCGAATTTCTCCGTCTGAAACAAATGTTGCCTGTGCCCTAATTAACTTAGACGTTCCCGGAGGAAGAAAAAGCATATCGCCTTTACCAAGAAGTTTATCAGCACCGTTTGCATCCAAAACCGTACGTGAATCTACTTTCGAGGATACCTGGAATGAAATCCTTGCAGGAAAATTAGCTTTGATCACTCCGGTAATAACATCCACGGAAGGTCTTTGTGTAGCCAATATAAGGTGAATTCCAACAGCTCTGGCAAGAGCAGCAAGTCTTGCAATACAATTTTCTGTATCAACTGATGCAACGGACATTAAATCTGCTAATTCATCTACTACGACTACAATGTAGGGAAGAGTCTCTTCTTCGTCTTCTTCATTTTTTATTTTTTTATTAAAATCCGAGATATTTCTAACACCTGCTGCAGCAAGACGTTTATATCTTTTTTCCATTTCACCTACAACCCAGCTTAATCCGGTTGCAGCTTTTCTTGAATCCGTAATAACAGGTGTTATCAAATGAGGAAGATCATTAAAAATGCTGAGTTCCACCATCTTGGGATCAATCATAAGAAATCGCAAATCCTGCGGAGACATCTTAAAAAGCATAGTTATAATAATGCTTTTTATACATACACTCTTTCCGGAACCCGTTGTTCCTGCAATCAAAAGGTGTGGCATTTCAGCCAAATCAGAAAAAATATCTTTTCCAGCAACATTTTTCCCTAATGCCAAAGGAATCATTTTACGGCTATTAAGAAAAGCCGGAGTAGCAAGCAAATCCCTTAAAGTAACCATAGTGAATTTTGAGTTAGGAACCTCTACTCCAACAGCAGCTTTACCTGGAATCGGCGCAACAATACGAATACTGTGAGCTTTAAGTGATAAAGCAATATCATCAGAAAGACTGACTATTCTTTGAACTTTAACACCTGGAGCTGGTTGAAGCTCATAACGAGTTATCGTTGGTCCTCTGGTTACTCCAACAACCTCAACATCAACTCCAAAATCATCAAGCGTTCCTTTTAGTATAACTGCATTTCTCTGTATATCTTCTTTTACATCAACGCTACTGGCGGCTTTAGAAACATCCAGCAATTCTAATAGCGGAAGTTTATAATTACGGCTTGAAATAGATGATGGAACTATGTCTTTGTCTGACCCACTAATATTCTTTGGGCTTTCTTTCCTTTTCTTAGTTTTTTCCGTTTTATTCTCTGATTCAAAGGATGGAACAGACAAAGCCTCTTCAGGTTGATCATATTCAAAATCGGGGAAAAGACTTTCTTGTTCAGCTGCAGTAAGTTTGGAAGACTTTTTCTTTCTAAAACTTCTATTTACTCCAAACTCTTTTACTTCTTTAACTCCCTTAACTCTACCTTGTGAAATTTTATCTGCTAAAAATTTTACAAAGACGACAACTTTTTTGAAAATACTTGCAATGGAAAAAGCAATCGTTGAAACTTTCAACTGTGTTAAATACAGGAATCCTGCAATCGTTACAACACTCAATAGAAGAATTGATCCTTCAATTCCTGTTAATTTTACAAGAAAACTACGAACAACTATTTTCCCGACTATACCGCCAAGACCAACACCTCCAAGTCCCAAATCAGACTGAATACTTGTAAAAATCAACCATGATTGGATTTCAATCAAAAAAGAACTGCAAAAAACCAATAATACCGAAACTATACAACGTTGCTTTATTTTTTCTATTGAAAATGGAAAAAAGCATCTGATACCCCAACCGATTAGAATTATTGGAACTATATATGATCCCAGTCCAAAACCCATAAAAAAGGAAAAAGCTACCCATCCACCAAAGGGACCGAAATAATTTCTTGAAGGAACAACAGGAGAGGTCGTATGAAAAGGAATATCCATAGGATCATATGAAATAAAACTTAAAAAAAGCACGACAGCAAAACCAATAAGGAATATTCCTAATATCTCTTGTAATGAACTCTTTTTTTCAACTGATCGCGCTGTTAACAATCCTTTTTTTAAACCCACAGGTTTAATCCTTCATTAGTTAAATATTGCAATATATTATATAAGCTACAAACTATATCACACTAAGAAGAATGCATCAATCGTGAAATTGATTTGTTAAATCCGAAATTTTCACCAGAAGTCTGAAATTCGTTAAAACCTATTGCAAAATCCTGGTTAAGGAAATCTTTTAAACAAATGACGTAGGAAAAACAAATAGATATTTTAAAAAAAAGGGAGGGCTCAATAACCCTCCCTACCTTAATCAAATCATATAACCTTACATTCCTGTATGGCCAAAGCCACCTGCAGACCTGGATGTTGCATCTAAAATCTCAACAGCCTCAAGATTTGCTCTAACAGTTTCCTGAATAACAAGTTGAGCAATTCTCATTCCTCTTGTAATTTCATATGGTTCTTGTCCAAGATTAACAATAATAACACCAACTTCCCCACGGTAGTCAGCATCTATCGTTCCTGGAGCATTAACAATACTAAGGCCGTGTTTTAAAGCTAAACCACTTCTGGGACGAACCTGAGCCTCATAACCAGGAGGCAGTGCAATGTGAATACCTGTCGGTATCAAAGCTCTTTCACCTGCCTTTAATTTTACAGTTTCAGGAACAGCAGAAATAAGATCCATTCCACTCGCATGTTCACTCATATACTTTGGAAGCGGCAAATCTGCACATTCTTCTTTTTTTGTGATGCAAACCTTTATACTTTTCACGATTATTAACGCCTCTTTGAATTATTATCTCTACGATTATCCCTGTCAGATCTTGGTCTATCGTTACTAGGAGTGACGGCCTGTCCTGAAACTCCGTCAGGAGGAGAAGGCATTTCAAGTCCAAGTTCCTTAAGAGCCTCTTTCATACTCAAATTCATCCTACCTTTTTCATCAAACTCAGTAACTTTCACCCAAACCTCATCACCGGTATGAACAACATCTTCAACACGGTTTACACGAAAATCAGCCAACTGAGAAATGTGAATCAAACCTTCTTTGCCAGGAAGAATCTCAGCAAAAGCACCAAAATCAAGAACATTTTTGATCTTACCTTTATAGATTTTTCCCACCTCGACTTCAGCGGTAATATCTTTTACAGTCTGTACGGCTTTAGCAGCCATTTCTGAATCTTTTGAAGAAACAAGAACACGACCATCATCTTCTACATCAATACCACAACCTGTTTCTTCAATAATCTTTCTAATCGTTTTCCCTCCAGGACCAATCAAAAGACCAATTTTTTCAGGATTTATCGAAAGTGATATAATTCTTGGAGCTAACGAAGAAAGTTCTTTACGTGATTCAGCCAGGATTTCCTTCATACAATCCAGAATATGTATTCGTCCTTCACGAGCTTGCATGAGAGAATCTGACATTATTTCTCTGCTGATACCTTCGACTTTTACATCCATTTGAAATGCAGTAATACCTTCACGTGTTCCAGCAACCTTGAAGTCCATATCGCCAAGGTGATCTTCTGAACCAAGAATATCCGAAAGAATTCTGATTTCTTTACCTTCGGCAATCAGGCCCATAGCAATTCCGGCAACCGGATCTTTAATAGAAACACCTGCATCCATCATTGATAAACACCCTGAGCAAACTGTTGCCATTGAACTGGATCCATTTGATTCCAGGATGTCTGAGACAATTCTAACCGTATACGGGAAATTTTCTTTGTCGGGGAGTATAGGTTTCAGGGCCTTTTCTGCTAATATACCATGACCAATCTCCCTGCGTCCCGGACCACGAATAGGCCTTACTTCCCCAACAGAAAATGACGGGAAATTGTAGTGAAGCATAAATGACTTCTTTTGTTCACATTCATAGCTTTCAATTTTTTGTTCATCAGACACACTGCCTAATGTGACGGTACCAAGAGACTGAGTTTCGCCCCTTGTAAAAAGAGCTGATCCATGAGTTCTCGGTAACAAAGAAACCTCGCCCGATATTGCCCTAATATCTTTCAAACCACGACCATCTACTCTCTGAGAGCGTTTAATAATAAGGTTTCTTACTGTTCTTTTCTCTTCATCATGAGAAAAAGATTTTACTTTAGCTTCATCAACTTCAGCATCTTCTTCTCTCAGATAAGACATCAAGTCTTCATGGAGCCCACTCATTGCATCAGACCGGGCCTTCTTTTCTTTAACTGTTACAGCAAGCTCCATTTTATCAGATAAAAATTTTCTTATTTTTTCCAGCAATGAATTGTCAGATTCTGCTGAAAACACTTGCATTTTAGGTTTACCAACCCGTTTAGCAAGTTCTTCCTGAATTTTTACAATTTTCTTTATTTGCTCATACCCAAAATCCAGACCTTCTAACACAGTTTGTTCAGAAACAATATCAGCCTGTCCCTCAACCATCACAACCGCATTTTTTGTTCCGGCCATAACCAGTTCAAGACGACTTTCTTCCATTTCCTTATATGTTGGATTAACTATGAATTCATCTCCAATAAGACCAACCCTAACAGCGCCAACAGGACCGGCAAAGGGAATATCTGAAATCACAAGAGCTGTCGATGCTGCAACTACAGCCAAAACATCCGGATTATTATCTTCATCTGCAGATAAGACAGATGTCATTACTTGTATCTCATTGAAAAAGTTATCCGGGAATAAAGGTCTGATAGGACGATCAATAACCCGCGCTGTTAAAATTTCTTTTTCTGTCGGACGTCCTTCGCGTTTAAAAAAACCGCCTGGAAATTTTCCAGCGGCTGATGTTTTTTCTCTGTAATCGACTGTAAGTGGAAAAAAATCGATACCTTCCCTTGCTGAAGATGAACAAACTGATGCGGCAAAAACCATTGTATCACCATAACGAACAACAGCAGAACCATTTGCCTGTTTCGCCATTTTACCTGTTTCAATGCTTAACGTCTTTCTTAACTCTGTTGAAATATTTTCAACCATATTCTTATTTCCTTATATTTTATTCATTATTAAATTTAACTCTACTTATTTAAAAATCTCCATTATATGCATATCAAATATTTAAATAAATACAAATACCAATCACACATATATTCACATATCAGATGAGGAAAGAGTGAAATTTGGAAATTAACAATCGCTGTAGAGAAATGATTCCTAAAATTACTTCCTTAACTTCAAGCGCTTGATTAAATCTTTGTATGTCTTGTTATCTGTTCTTGTAAGATAATCAAGAAAGCGCCTACGAAGACCAACCATTTTAAGCAAACCACGTCTGGAACTATGATCCTTTTTGTGTACCTTTAAGTGCTCTGTTAATGTATTGATTTTCTCTGTTAAAATTGCAATTTGAACAGATGCTGATCCAGTATCATTCTCATGAATCCCATACTCTTTTCTAATTCTTTCTTTTTCTTCGGTCGTAAGCACTAACTAAACCTCCTATAAATCTTTTTTTCTTTTCTGTATATTTATAAATATAGTCTCACAAATAGCTTTCAGTTTCCAATGTTTTTTTAGCCCATTTTTCATCCTCATGTATTTTATCTTTCAATTCTTCCAAATTTGAAAATTCCATCTCCTCCCGAATCTTCTTAAGGAAAGAAACTTCCATACTTGATTTATACAAATCTTTTCCTGAAAAATCTAAAAGATGCACTTCGACTAAAGGAAACTGTACGGTTTGAAAAAAAGTTGGACGCACACCTACATTGGCAATCCCATAATATATGTTATCACTTTTAATCCCAGTCCTAACAAGATAAACACCCGAGGCAGGAATAAATTCGTGAGATACATCAAGATTAGCTGTAGGATATCCCATTTTTCTGCCAATACCGTGTCCTGTAACAACTTTACCCAAAACAGAAAAATCTCTTCCCAGAAATTTTTTTGCCTTTTCTAAATCATTTTGTTTTATTGCATTTCTTATCTCTGTACTGCTTACAGGTTCATTACCAATTTTCACAGGATCAATTACAATAAGCTCAATTCCGTGTTCTGAACAAATTCTTTTTAAATCATAAACAGAACCAGCACTATTTGCACCAAATGTATGATTATATCCGACAATAACTGTTGAAAGCTGCAATTTTTTGCATAATATATCTTTAACAAAATTTTCCGGTGACATTTTAGAAAACAGAAGATCAAAACAAATCACTACGACTTCGTTAATACCTGTTTTCTCTATAAGATGCAGTTTATGATCAAGTGTTGTAAGAAGTGTTGCTATTCCCTTTTTTTTAAAAAAAGCTCTAGGAGGAGGATCAAAAGTAATAACAATTGATAATGTTTTGAGTTTTGATGCTTCATTTAATGAAGCATCTATTATTCTTCTATGACCCAAATGAACACCGTCAAAGGTCCCAACTGCTGCAACGGCACCAGGAACAGGTTTTACAATTGAGTCTAGACCAACAAAAACCTTCATTTCATTTCTTTCCATTCTTCCATTCTGGATATAGCAGTTTCAACCGGAATCAATGTTCCTGACAGTTCTTCAAACGGTAACTTTTCAAAAGCATCCATCGAAAATGAATTATCTAAATAAAATGGACCAATACTATTCCTTTCTAGAAACCACAAATAGCCTCCGCAACCAGCCTTTTGCCCAAAATCCTGACAAAATGTCCTTATATAGGTCCCTTTGGAACAAGTAATTGCTAAATGAAGGAAGGGGGGATCATACTTATTCAAAATAATTTCGAAAATTTCAACTTCTTTTGGTTCTCTTTCAACAACCGAACCTTTTCTTGCGAGACGATACAATCTCTCTCCTTTTACTTTCTTAGCTGAAAACATAGGAGGAACCTGTTCAATTTTACCAACAAAAGATTGAAGTATTTTATATATTTCACTTTCATCGGGAAATACTCCATTGCCATATGGACGCTCATGTCCCTCTCTATCCTGAGTGTCTGTTTCCACTCCCAACTTCATAACTGAATTATAGGATTTATTCATTTCCGATATGCGTCCGGATAGTTTTGTTCCTCGTCCTACCAAAAGAACCAGCAGACCAGTTGCAAGAGGATCCAGAGTACCGGCATGACCAACTTTAGTACTGCGACCAAAACGTTTTCTGATATGCATTACTACACCACTTGAAGTAATTCCTGAAGGTTTGTCTATAAGAAGTATTCCGTCCGTTTCCATTCTTTTATTCCAATACTTTTTGTAGTGTTTTTATTACTGTTTCTCTAATATCGGTTGGATCTTCCATTTTAACAGAAGCCCCCGAAGCTTCTCTATGACCTCCTCCACCAAATTCACAAGCTATCCTTGCAACATCAATATCAGGATCGTTTGATCTAAAGCTGATATGAGTTTCGTTTTTCACATAATTTTCCTCAAAAAAAACAGCTATCTTTACTCCATTAATTGCCCTGATTATCTCAACAACTCTATATGAAGCACCTATTCCTGAATCAATTACAGGATATTCCTGAACTGTCCAGACAATTGCTCCATCTGATTCAATCTTAATCTTTGAAAGACACTTACCTAACTGAAGAACCTTTTCCAAAGTAATATTCTCAAAAACATTTCTGTATACAGCTTGTGGATCAATTCCTGTGCTTAAAAGTGCTGCCGCAGTCTTATGTGCCTGAATAGAACCATGGCCATGACGAAAACCACCTGTATCAGAAAGTATTGACGCATATAAACAAATGGCAATTTCTTTGCTAATATCAATATTTAAAAACGTCAACAAGTCAAAAACAATCTGCCCGCTTGAACAAGACTGTAAATCAACAAGAT
>JAVCCS010000283.1 GCA_030765365.1 Candidatus Theseobacter exili | reverse complement strand
GACAGGGAAGGTAGTTATTGAGCCAGAGTTCGATGCTGCTGATTCATTTACAGAAGGACTGGCAAAGGTAAAGATTGGTGAAAAATTTGGTTATATTGACCAGACAGGGAAGGTAGTCATTGAGCCAGAGTTCGATGCTGCTGATTCATTTACAGAAGGACTGGCAAAGGTAAAGATTGGTGAAAAATACGGTTATATTGACAAGGCAGGGAAGGTAGTCATCGAACCGAAGTATGATCGGGCTTATCCATTTACAGAGGGGATAGCTCATGTAATGATTGGTAAAAAAATCGGCTATATTGACAAGACAGGGAAGTATATTATTGATCCGCAGTTTAATGATGCTGGTTATTTTAAAGAGGGGAAAGTTCAGGTAAAAAAAGGTCAAAAATACGGTTATATTGACAAGACAGGGAAGTATATTATTGATCCGCAGTTTACTTTTGCTAACCCCTTTTCAGAAGGGCTGGCGTTGACTGGAAAAGGTGGATATGGATCATCTTTTGAATTCGTTGGTGGTTTTAGGGCGATACTGAAATCAGGAACATCCAAAACCAAAATGTGGTTTATCGACAAAACAGGGGAAATCGCTATCGATCTTCAAATTCACGAGGTTAAGGAAATTGTGCTTCCAGGATTTTCGGAAGGACTAGCTGCGGTCAAGATCGGAAACAAGTGGGGCTTTGTTGATAAGACAGGGAAGGTAGTCATTGAACCAAAGTTCGATATTGCATGGAGTTTTTCTGAAGGACTGGCACGCGTCAAGATTAACAACAAGTATTGCTATATCGATAAGACAGGCAAGTATGTTTGGGAGCCTACAAATTGAAAGAAGTAACCATAATTTGTCCTTAGTTTATGTACATAAATGGAGATGCTGGCACCAGGTTTAACTCTATTGAAGGATATGCGAAACTTTAAACATAACAACACACTGCACCAGACCACGAGCACGGGTTTCTTTTTTCAGTGGAAGTCTTGCTATCATAGTTTCATACTTTTCCAAACGTCTAACATTTTAGCGTTATACAACTAGTAAATGTTTTCATGAAATCGAGTAACAAGTAGATAAAAATGAGTAAGTAAGGAGTACACAAAATGGAACGTCGAAAAATAATACAATCACGAGAAGAAAATATACATAAGATGTTGGATGGCCTTATCATTACAGAAAACGACGATTCAATAATGTACGATCTGAGTAGACGCTATGACGAAGGCTATGTTCGTAACAAATTTGAATCAGTTAGTATTGATATTGCACTCAAAAAGTCCTCAGGTGTGCATAACAAAGGCGAAGTAAGTACAACTAAGGAGATGGTTACTGTGCGCTACCGAACTTCTATCCGGGATGAAGGCATTGCCATCTGGAGAAGGGGCGAGGATGTTTACGGTTATTACCGCTGGCACGATGATCTTGATTAGTTGTTATCTCCCAATAAGTGTTACGAACGTATATAATTATCTCCAAAAAAGTGTTAGAAGTAATTTTTACAATTAATTGCTGTTTGTTTTTTGCTTGAGGATACTACTGCTACACTTTGTGCAACCGCAATCCGTTAGCTTTGATTATAAATGAAAACAGAAGAATTTATATTTTCAGAAATGTGTAAAAATGAAAATATAAATATCTATATTTGCATAAAATATAAATATTAAAAATATGGATTTGCAAGATTTCATTTCTGGTCAAAAAATTGAACAAATAAATTATAAGTCGTTTTCTCCTGAAAAAATAAATCACGAATGGATTATTTCTACTCCGGAGATTAATGTGCTTTTGGCAGAAGCTAACAGATTAATTGGTGAGTTAAATGCATATTCTCAAATAATTCCGGATGTAGATTTTTTTATTTCGATGCACATATTAAAAGAAGCAACAACTTCAAGTCAGATTGAAGGAACTAAAACAAATATGGAGGAAGCATTAATTAAAGAGGAAGATATAAGTCCCGAAAAAAGAGATGACTGGTCAGAAGTTCGAAATTATGTTAATGCAATAAATCAATCTATAAAAGAATTGAAAAAATTACCAATCTCTAATAGATTAATAAAGAATACTCATCGAACATTACTCTTTGGGGTTAGGGGAAAGCATAAAATTCCAGGAGAATTTAGAACAAGCCAAAATTGGATAGGTGCAACACTAAAAGATGCGATGTTTGTTCCCCCACATCATACAGAAGTTCCTGGTTTAATGAGTGACTTAGAGAAGTTTATTAATGACGATAAATTTCACATTCCACATTTGATTAAAATAGCAATTAGTCATTATCAATTTGAAACCATACATCCATTTTTAGATGGTAACGGAAGATTAGGTCGATTGTTAATTACTTTATATCTTGTCAGTAATGATGTATTGAGAAAACCATCACTTTATCTTTCAGCTTTTTTTGAGAGGAATAAGGGCTACTATTATGATAACCTTATGTCGGTGAGAATTTCTAATAATTTAACACAATGGATAAAATTTTTCTTAGTTGGAGTTATTGAAACTTCAAAAAGTTCAATACAAATATTTAAGGATATTATTACGTTAAAAAATGAAATTGAAACGAAAAAACTCCCTAAATTAGGCAGTAAAATAGAAAAAGGATATCAGCTTATTTATCAATTATACCAAGTGCCAATAACAGATGCTAAGCGCGTAACTGAGTTATTAAAAATTTCACCATCTACTGCAAATAGATTAATTAAACAACTCATAGACTTAGAGATATTAACAGAACTTACGGGATACAAGCGAAACAGGAAATATATTTTTAAAGAATATTTTGAGATATTTCAAAACAGATAATAATTAGACGTTGTGCGGAAGTCTAAAATACAAAAAGGGATGAGATTCTCCAGCAAAGGATGTCATCCTTTTTTTTACTTTCCAATGCAGAAAGTAACAATATGCTTTAAGTTACTGATAAACAATAATATAAAATTATTTTACAGGTAATGAGATACAAATAGGTGACAAAAATGTAAATTTTTTTTTGTATTGATGTTTTTTTTCTACTCAGTAATAATCAAGCCTGTAATTTCGCCTGGTGTGTAGCAGGAGTATAGGATTTCTGACTTTTTTTTGGGCATCAGAAAAATTGTTTATGATTATTATGCTTTTTTGAGAACTGTAGATTTTTTTTCTGCCATAATCGTTATATTTGAAACATATTCAATGACCGGAAACTTTTTACGGCCTTATTCGTAATAATCGGTATACTATTAAATCCTTTGATACACATTAACTTGGATAAAGAAACATTGCACTTGGTCAATGCAGTTACAAGGATCATATTTATACTTGCAACAGGTCTTGAACAGGAAAAAAACTTAATATATTAAATTGATTTCAATTTTAATATTGAAGTCAGATCAATTTTTGTATTTTTACAAAAAACCTGCAAAAGTTATGGTACCAAATCAAAACCTACACCAAATCGGTGATATGGATAAATATTACAATGATTTAAAAAGTAAATATGATCAAAAACACAATGAAAGACTTCCGAAATTTCGAGAAGAGGGGAAAAAAGATGGAGAGATGAACCTTCCTAATCTGAATGATGAAACACCTTCTAATGTTGAAAGCACAATTAAAGCCGAATATCAGGGAGAGATTGCTGAATTATTCAAAGATGGTAAACCTGCATTAGATGGTCCTCACGCACAATATCAAGAAGTTAAAGAAAATATTGATTTTATCAAGTTAAATGTTGATGAATACAAAGCGAGAAAAAAGAAACTGGCACGGGAAAAATTCGATGCGGAAATACAGTATCTTAATGAGCATAGATCCAATGAATTAGAAAAGACAGAGGATGAAAGAAATAAAATTTTGTCAAAGTGGCATACGGCACAGGATGAATACAAAGAAGTAACGACAGAGGTAGGAAGGGATCGCCCAATTATTCATATTAAACCAGCATGGCTGGTTTGGGGTTTGTTAATATTGCTTGGTATATGCGAAATACCATTAAATTATACAGTGTTTGCAAACTTCTATTTGCCTAATATTGAAACTTTTATACTAGCCGGGTTATTGGTGATTGCGGTTCCGATCTTATCACATTTTTCAGGTATTTTCCTAAAACAGTCTGGTGAAACAAAAGCCTATATTTTCTATTTTATCATAGTATTCCTGGTAATGGTTGCTTTAAGTATAGCAGTTGGTATGTTAAGAACAGATTATATTAATACAGTCATAGGTGCGAGTTCAACTTCAAATCAATCAGTCAATACTGTGACATTTATATTGCTTAGCCTCCTGCTCTACATTGTTGGAATCATTATTTCATATTTTCATCATGACAAAAGTCAACTTCTTGCAATATCCTATAAGGATTTTCAAAAAGCCAAAGTCCACTATGAAGAATCTATTTTGCCTTGGAATGAAATGATAGTGAATGTAAATGCAGAATTTTCAAAAAATAAAAAAGAGTTAGAAAATGGCCTGCAAAAAAGATATGAGGAAATTGAGAATAAATTGCCAGAAAAGGAACATGAGCTTATGCAAATTGCCAGTTTATATGACAAGATACTGAACACATTTATAGCTTTAGAGCGTATTGTTTATGAAAATTATAATAAATGTATTGGCGAATATAGAACAGAAAACCATCGACATCGAAACAACCATCAGAGACCAATAAGTTGGACCGAGCCTAAGGATAAGGACTTTATTTTTTATTTTGAGGGAATGCCTGAGTTAGATCCAAATTAATTTTTAAGACTGTAATAATGATAAAATATCTGATTTTCGTTTTCATATTATTGGACATAAACACATTGACATATAGCCAAGATCCGGATAATAATTATTGTTTTTTTTTGTATTATGACATTACTGAGAATTTGAATGATAATGAAATCTCGCAGTTAATAAAGGATATTGATATCATTATTGTAAATAAAATGGGTCTTAATCCGCAAATGGTCAATTGTGGAGATGCATGGGGCGAGATCAGGTTCCAATTACTTAGTGATAGCATTTTTAACAGACCAATAATTAACCATTTATCTGAAAGGGGTTGGAATGATCCAAGGTTACTACATCAACAAAAAGTTAGAAATTTTATTCAGGCAACCAAAGACACTTTAGCTTATATGGTAAACAGACCATCAGGAAGAAACATTTCTATTATATACAAGGATATTTTGCAAGGAATAAATGAGATTGTCAATATTCATAGTGGTAACAGATTTATTATAATTTATTCAGATCTACTTGAAAACAATCCAAATGGTTTATCTTTTATTCAGAAATCTTACCTGACAAATGCAGACGCAAATACAATCAGATCAGATGTAAAAAAGGAATATAGAATTTCATTTCCAGTTATCAATGGTAATTCTATCAAAATCTATGTGATTCGCCCATCTCATCAAGGATATCAGGATGAAAGGATTATCATTGAGGATATATGGAACGAAATTTATGATGGTTCGATTTATTTTCAAAATACTTTGAATTTGCATTAGGATATAGCCTTACCCTTTATGTATCCTTTCCTAAAAATAGGACAGTTCTTTAACAGATCCTATGCAAGGCTTTTCAGCTTGTGCTAACGCTCAAGTGTAGCATTAGCACAGGATTGCTGGCTTTTTCCTTGTCTTTCAGTAAAAAAGTTTATTCGGAGCAGAACGCTTGAATTGGCTCTGTAAGCGTCTTATTATTGCTTTACTTTATGTGAGCTCTGCATGGTAAAAATAGCTTAGTTCATTGAATATTACAGCGACGAAAGGTCATCCCTTTTATTATTTGCCAATACACCAATATCCAAAAGTTCCGCTTTTCATACAAATTTTAATTCTTTGGTTTAAGATATTGTAATTTATTTGTTTTTTTGTAAAATATTTATTTGTTATAAGTAATAAATATATTACCTTTGTGTCTGTGAAATACAATGAACTTTTCAGGATATTAAAAAAGGATGGTTGGTTTGAAGTGAGGCAAAAGGGTAGCCATGTTATTATGCAGCACCTTACAAAACCAGAACAATTAATTGTACCATACCATGCTGGAAAAGAGGTTAAAAAAGGACTGTTAAATGTCATTCTGAAACAAGCGAATATTAAAACCAATAAAATATGAAAAAACCAAACATTAAAATCGAGGTAACCAAAGAGGATACAGGGTATAGTGCAAGTGCTTTGATAAAAGATAATTTTATTGCAACTGAAGCGGAAACTTTTGAAGAACTTAAAACCAATGTATTGGAAGCCGTCAACCTTGCTTTTGAGAATATAGGCTTTACCTATGCTATTAATGAAATCAAATTTGAATACGACCTTGAAAGTTTCTTTGATTTTTATAAAGTTATCAATGCAAAGGCTCTTTCTGAGCGTATTGGCATGAACCAAAGTTTGTTGGCTCAATACATTAAGGGTATTAAGAAGCCTTCTGCCTCTCAAACCAAACGTATTTTACAAGGTGTTCAGCAAATAGGAAGAGAGCTCTCCGAAGTTCGTTTTTTGTTTTAATGCCGATATCGGCAGTAGAATATATGTCAGGGGCACAACATGATAGGTTTTCTTCTACTCAGTAATAATATACTTTTTATCTCCCCTGATGTGTTGCAGGAGTCTATGATTGTTGGCTTTTTCCCGGTCTGCCAGAAGAATTGTTTATGCGGAGTAGAACGATTGAATTACTTCTGAAACCTTTACTACTGCTACTCTTTATGTGTGCCCAGAATGACGAATGGAGTAATAGGATAATTCTTTAACAGATCCTCTGCATGTCTTTACGGCTTGTGCTTACGGTCAAGTGTAGTAGGCATAGAGGATTGCTGGCTTTTTCCTTTGTTTTCTAGAAAAATTGTTTATGCGGAGCAGAACGCTTGAATTGGCTCTGAATTCTATACTACTGCTACACTTTGTGTGTGCCGTGAATGACGAATGTACTAATGGGAAAGTTTTTTACAGATCCTCTGCGTAGTTTTTCAGCATGTGCCTAACGCTCAAGTGTAGCAGGCGTAGAGGATTGCTGGCTTTTACAACTAACTCGCATTATGTAGATTTGCCCGCAATGGGAGGAGTGTATCCGCATCAATCAATATCTTGAGATTATGACTAAGCTTACCAAGAAATGCCTGCCGTTTTTTGCATCCGGATACAACGGATCCATTGACCAGATGAAGGAAACTTATAACAATACCCATAGGGTGAATGCGGCTTCATCCAACTTGCTTTATATCAAATTGATCTTCTTATCAAATTAAACACTTATTAAATTTGTAACGCATAACACTTTTACTTACATTTGTGTGGATCAACTTGATATAAAACACTATTCGTTATGCATAAGGCAAACAATTGTTTCACTATCCGGTGTTTTTAAAAAACAAATAAATAATTGTCTGAAAAAAGCAGAAAATATGGAAGACTATATGATAGGAATTATAATTCTAATTGGAATTTTAGTAATAGTAGTATTTTTAGTATGGATTGCAGTTATGATAATTGATGAGGTTCTAACAGTTAAAAGAATAAAGAACTTTGAGAAGAATCTTAAGAAATCAATAAAACATTGTCAACCGAGTTTGAAAGAGATAGAAATATTAGCCAGTACGAAAGGTATTAACCAATCAGAAATTCAATATGTCTTTAAGGAGATATTACGAGAAATTTTTATTGGAAATAATATGAACCTAGAGCCTTATAAACAGAACCTTTTATCATATTTAGATCAGTACAAAAGGGAGGAGCCATTTAATGGGATTCCAAATGAGATACGCACACAATTAGAAAAATTAAGAGAAAAACTAAATGGAGACGCTATAATTCTTGAACCATTAACTGAAAAAATTAAGGACCTTTTGCTTATAAATAAAAGAAAAGCCAAAAGAGAAAGAATTATCTCGATTAGCAGTTTAATCGTTGGTATCATATCCCTATTTTTTGCATTTGTAATGACAATAATATATTATCGATAGAAAAAACAATGAAGAAGCCCTATGCATAACAAAAAATATAGTGCATTTGGCAGATAGTACTGAAAATAAAGATGGTAGCAATTATTAAACATAGTAATAAATTGAAAAATTGGAGCGTTAAAATGCCAAACGCACCATATTCAAACCGGTGTATGCCATGCTAATACCAAAAAGATGATTCCAATTGATAGAACAGAAATAGAAGCTTGGGGTAAAAGACAAGAAACAAAAGGTGAGTTTCCACTGCTCATATCCAAGCTGATTTTTGAAACAACTCCAAGAAGTACTTTTTTTGAAATTCCATCAGGAAGTGCTGTTTTTATTGATGGCTGGGATGGTATTGTTGGGTGTAACGAAGAGACAGGATTTGTGCCCAAGGGAACATCACTTTGGGAGTTTAAAACTAATGGCGGTAAAACTGAGGCAGACTCTGATTATGATAAGAGAAAAGAAGATAGCTTGGGCTTTGACAAATCTGATTCTACATTCATTTTCGTTACTACCAAAATATGGAAGGGTAAAAACAAATGGATAGATGAAAAGAAAAAAGAGAAAATTTGGGGTGATGTACGTGTCTATGACTCGATTAATCTTCAGAACTGGTTGGGTATAACAGATGTTGCCTCAAAATGGTTCCTTGGAGCAATCTTAGGACGATCATATGACAATTGTCTTACTGTAGAAGATTTTTGGGAGGAATGGTCAGCAGGACCTAATATTAAGCTTGTTCATGAAGTAGTTACGGCCGGAAGAAAAAATGAAATTCAACAGTTAAAAGAGTTTTTAAATGGGGAGCCAAACCTCATGGCTGTTAGAGCCTCAACAAAGGATGAAGCAATTGCATTTATTATAGCATCGACCTTTCAAATAGGGGGGCAATTCAAAGAACAATTTTATTCAAAAAGTCTAATACTTGAAAATCTATCTGATTTCAGGGTAATTAAAAAGAATAACTCCTCCTTGAATCTTATTACAAAGTTCGAAGATACTAAAGCATTATATAGTGCAGTTGTACGAAACCATCATGTTTTATTACCGCTTGGCCCTGATGATCCTTATAATTCTAAAGATATTATTGAACCACCTAAACCTGATAGAGATGGTCAGGTGAATGCATTAATTGAATCAGGTCTTTCAAAAGAGGATGCATCAAGGTTTTCAAGAGAGGCAGGCCGAGATTTAACAATACTAAAGAAGTTGTTGGGCTTCCCTTTGAGTAAAGCAAAATGGGAGTATCAGAAAGAAGTTCAAGAATTAATTCCTGCTCTTCTAATAGGACGCTGGGTCGAGACAAAAGACGGAGATAGAGAAGTATTAGAAAAACTTTCAGGTGAAAGTTATGACACTTACTCTGAAAAACTCTATAAATGGCTTGAAGTAGAATCCCCTCCTTTAATCAAAATCGGAGAATCATGGAGGCTTACCTCTCCTTTGGATGCTTGGACTAACCTTTCTACTCATATTTCAGTAAAGGATTTTGATAATCTGAAGGAATGTTATCTTAATGTAATGAGTGAGATTAGTCCAGTATTTGAATTGGAGCCTGATCAAAGATCAATGGCATCAATCAGGGGCAAAGAATCAGAATATTCCAGATGGTGTAGAGAAGGACTTACACAATCATTGATCCTGATTGGTTTGCACGGAGACAAGTTAAAGTTTCAGCATAGTTTTTCCGCTCAGGATTGGGTAGATGCCATTATTAATGAGCTCTTGCATGAAGCAACTGGAAATCTTTGGGCATCCAGAAATACGGAAATGCCCTTAATTGCAGAAGCATCCCCAAAAAGTTTTTTTGAATCGGCTTATCACTCTCTGTCCTTGGATGATATGCCTATTATGGATATGTTCATAGAAGAGGACTCATGGATTTCACCAACAAGCAGACACACAGGTTTACTTTGGGCACTCGAAGGATTGGCCTGGACAGAAGAATATCTGTCTGACGCTTCAATGATCCTGGCACGATTAGCAACATTAGATCCTGGTGGTAATTTTACAAATAGACCTCTGAATAGTTTAATGGAAATATACAAGCCTTGGCATTACCAAACGCTTGCTTCATTTGAAGATCGAATGACTATTTTGGAGGAAATAGTAAAAAAGGAATATGAAACTGGATGGGTGTTATTGAGTAGTATGATTTCTAAAGGTCTTGGGACAGCTTTTCCAACTCATAAGTTTAGGTGGCGGTTATTTGAACGCAGTTTTGATCAAAAATATATGAGGGGTGAAATATTCGATACCCATTCAAGGGTTATAGATATGCTCATTCATTACTATGATTATTCAGAGGATAAACTAGTTGTGCTATTAGAGAACTCTGAATCAAAACAATTGAAACATAGCGACAGGAGCAGGGTTTTAACATTTATTGAATCTAAACTTGATAAAATATCGTTCAAAGATAATTCTGCATGGAACAAATTAAGAGGTACTCTATCTCAACATAGGTCAAATCCAGATGCTAATTGGGCACTACCTGAAAGTGAACTTAAAAGATACGAAACACTTTACAAGCACTTGGAGCCTTCTGATCCCATTGAAAAAGTACTTTGGATGTTTAATGACCATTGGCCAACCTTCCCGGAAGGTCTTGAGAAAAAAGAGCTTTCGTTTAGAGAACAAGAGGAGATTGTAATGAAAAGGAGAATTGAAGGCTTGAAAACTCTTTACCAGAATTTTGGGTTTGAAAAGGTAAAGGCTTTAGCCCATTCTGCTAAAGAAACTTGGGTTTATGGCAATACATTAGCACATATAATAGATAAGGATGAAGAGATTCTTTCACTTTGTGAATATCTGAAGGAAGAAGAAGGGTCTGTTCTTCAATTCATTCAACAGTTTATATTTAGAAAATCTCAGATTAATACCATTAATTGGGTCTTTGATCTTTATGAAAAATTGATAGAAAGAGATTATACAGATACTCAATTAGCCAGAATATTCATCCAGGTTGAGCAATCAAAAAGAGTTTGGGATTTTATCGATAAAACAAGCTCTGAAACCCAAAAAAGCTTTTGGAAAGGTATGTATCCAAATTTTTGGAAGATTTCGATTGAGAATATGATTTTCGGTATAGATAAACTCATGGAAGCTAAAAGGTTTATTAGTGCACTGGATATATGTTATCACAATGTAGAAAAATTACCTACAGATAAATTAGTGGAGGTATTGCAGAAAGCCGGAACTCAGAAATCGAATGAAGATAGGCGTTTTGACAGCCATCATGTTACAGAAATATTTGAGGAAATTGAAAAAAGAAAAGACATAGATAAGTCTGTTCTTATTCAGATTGAGTGGTTATATCTTCCGTTTTTAGCTTCTTATGGATCACTTCATAAACCCAATTTACTCCATGAGGAACTTGCAAACAATCCACAATTTTTTATAGATGTATTAAAATGGGTGTATAAATCCGATAAGGATGAAGATGAAACTGAGGTTATTTCTGATGAGGAAAGGCGGAACAGAGGCCGAAATGCGTACGAGCTTCTTCATTCCTGGAAACAGATACCAGGCGTGGATGAGTCTGGAAATATTGATGAAGATTTTTTGTGGAAATGGATTAAAAAGGTAAGAGAAGTTGCAGATGAAGAAGGTCGTTTAAAGGTTGCGGATATGCATATTGGTCAAGTGATGGCAGAATATCCGGAAAATATTGAGCCTTGGCCTCCGAAAGAAATTTGTAAAGTAATAGAATCCATAAACACAAAAAGTTTAAAGAGTGGTTTCTCATCTGCTACTTTTAATAAAAGAGGATCCTCAACAAGAGGACCTTTTGATGGGGGTGATATTGAAAGAGGACACGCCAAATATTTTCAATCGCAGGTAGAAAAGATTAAGTATGAATTTCCTGCAACAGCTGATATACTGAATCGTTTGGCGAAAGGATATGTAGAAGATGCAAAAAGAATGGATGAAAGTGCGGAGAGAGATAAATTGGATTATTAATAAAAAGGACGGCATACAACACTAATAACCGTTGCACAACCTCTCCCTATCGAAAGAATGACTAAAAATATGCAACTGTCTGGGTTTTTGTTTTTCAGGTACAGCAATTTGCTTTCTAAAGTTCTCTTCGTCTGAGAGGCTTGAATTGAACGATAATATTCGATATTATAGCAAAAAAGTAAGCATGGCCTCTCTGGGCATATTGATTACTTTTCCTCGTGAGTAGCCTTTCCTAATAATGGGAGGAGGTCAAAATGATTTACAACTAAAAAATATAGGAAGAGGAATCAACATAGTTCGAAGCGGTCTGTAAAGATTTGTTAAAATTTAATCATAAATAAAGTTGGAATCACATTAATTTTTTTTTCCAGAGTATTTTGAATAATCTATCTTTTCAAATGGTAAAATTATTTTTGCTGGCTTTCTTTCCTTGTCTAAAAATTTAAATTTGATTTTATCATATAAATTAGCTAGAAAATAGGGGTAAGTGATATAGGATTTATCCATATTTTCGAGAAAACTATATTTATTTATCAGGGGAAAAAATCTTTTGTATCCATTTATTGATATACAATTGTAAAAAACTAAACCAAGTTCCGCGTTTGACATTTGAGCCTGGATAATATCCACATATTTTTTCTTTTCTTTGAAGGATAAATCCTTTTTACCATCGATAATCTTTACTATCCTGTATAGATACCTAAAATAATGACCTAATTGAAGTTTTCTAAAATGATAGAATTGTTGATATTTTGCATCGATATATTCACGCAATAATTGATAATTAATTTCAATATCTATAGGCTTCTTATTAACAGAGTTTATATCAAATTTTGCAAACAATTCTGATATGGTTTTAAACTTTTTATCTTCATTTTTCTTAAAGTCATCTGACCTTGTATAATTTTGTAAAAAACTATTGAAGTAATCTATTGACTTTTCAAAAAACTCTAACCCTTCAATTGGTTCGCTTTTTTTCTTGTTTTCAAAGCCTTCATAACCTGTAGTTAGTTTTATTTTTTCATTTAATAGATGGAGCATTGAATATAAACGGTTCTCAAAGCTATTTTGATCAGATTGATAAAGGTTTAAATACAATAAAAAGAAAGCTGCCCCGGAAAATAATGTGCCAACAATTCCTGCAACAAATGCACCAATATTATTAGCAACTGATGGATCAATTTTATAGGACCACTTGAATAAATTGTCATCAAAAAAAACTATAAAAATAATAGCAATTAGAGAAAAAAAGCCGACAATACTAAGCGTAATAGCTAAAATTTTAATTAAAGATTTCATTATGGGGTTTATAATAGGTTTTTATTCGTTTTTTCTGTAGACTTCTCATTCATAAGCATAACGATGACATCATTCAAACTCAATCTTATCAATTTCCTTCATTAAACGGTCTGTTTCTGTGAGGGCGACAATGATCTTCTGATAGTGCAAAATATCTTCAAAACTAAGTTGTCGTTTTCTGCGGTCTTTAAGCCATTTTTTGGCTGGTTGGTAACCACCAATATAAAACTCCCAGGCTGCCAATGGGATGTTATCAAAATACTGTTGGTCATTTATCCAAATGCGGCCTGTTTTTTTTTCCGGTTCTGTTATTTCCCAATCGTTTTTATTAAGTCTCCGGGTTATGCAGTTATCTCCATCTTGCGGATAACTTGTAATGTATTCTTTTACTTTAGGCGATTCCAGTAAATGAATCTGCCGAATTTCTCCGCCCAGTTTTACCAATTGCCAAAAGGTTTCTTTGTTTTTGGGATATGGAACTCTCGGAAAGTCTATTTTTAAAAATTCTTTGTATTTTTCTCTGTAAGTTGGTGAGTGTAATACCGCATAGATATAGTCGAGAATATCTATTGGTGCAAAAGTGATTTCGGATGTTGAGCTTGTCGTAACATCTTTTTCATTGGCATATGTTAAGCCTAATTTTTGAGCTATTTGTTCTACAATTGTCATATTCAGATTGGGCTTCCTGCCTTTTTCCGCAAATATGCCATTGGTTTCGCTGTCGGGATAAAGATAAAGAGGGGATGAATAACTGCCGTCATAAGGTGTAGCTATCTTATGCTGCCCTAAAGGATTAGAAGTAACAAAAATTGAAAAGTTCTCTTTCGTTTGTCTTGTATAAATTACCCCGAAATTAGAAAAAATCAAGTTATCATTTAGCTGAGGGCGATGATAATCAAAAGCATAATTTCCATACAACATATATCTGTAATCAAATGGTCTATAAAGACAAAGTATTGCTTCAGTGTTTTTGGGGATGTTTTTTCTTGCAATAGTAAGTTTCCAGTCCCTATTATCTTTTAAATTATATTTACGTCTAATATCTGTGTCAGGTATTTCCTGATTTGCAAATTCTTGTAACCTGATTTCTGCATCTTCTTTTGTAAATGAAATAGCAAAGTTGTCTCTATGAGAATTTGGCCCTAACAAACATATTTGAAAAATTTCATTTATGGCAAAACCTTTATTATATGATTTTTCAGCATCAAAATCTTTTTGCACAAAGAAATAATTTGGTTCTGCATTTGGTAATTCTACATAAGAAACAGACTTGATACTGTTTTTCCAAAGGAATTTATATTTTTCTTCACGTTTCCCATAAAGGTCGTAATGAAATACTTTTCCTAATTCGTTGGCTTTCTTTTTTCCTGATTTTACAAAAATATTGATTGAAACACCTTGCATTATATCAAATACATTTACATCGGGCGAACCATCAGGGCAAACCTCTTTCTTTTTGCTATTGCCATGTAAGTCTATGGTAAATATTTTATCGTATGTTTTCAGCAAATTCCATCGCATTCCTCTAAAAGTTGGGTTATCAAGAAATCCATGTGGGTTGATAAAAGCTAAAACGCCTTCTCCGTTCTTTTCAATAAAATGTTGTCCGTAACGCAAAAACTTTACATAGTCATCATTAATCCATTTTGGATTTCGTTCCTGTAATTTTTGCTTTCCTCCCGGTTCTTTTTTGTAGTCTTCCATCAGGCCCATAATCCAATCACCTTTGTTAGCACTTTCCCCACTATATGGAGGATTCCCAATTACACACATTACAGGCGTATCTCGTTTTATATGGTTGGCTTCGTTTGCTTCAGAGCTTAACCACTGCGAAAATAATGTTCCTGTATCCTGGTGGTGTTCTTCCAATGAGTTGGTAAGGTATATATTGAAACGTTGATCTTTTTTTGGTTTGTAACCTGTATCGGTCAAAAGCATATCCAGTTTTAGATGAGCCATTGAATAAGAAGCCATTAACAATTCGAAGCCATTGAGTCGCGGTATTAAATGTTCTTCAACATAACCACTCCAGGCCCCTTGCATTGCTTTAAAGTTTTTGTTATAAATATGTTTTACAACTTCTGCAAGAAAAGTTCCTGTTCCGGTTGCTGGGTCCAGGATTTGTACTTTATGTACTTCCTTTTCCATCAATTTTTTACTGCCCTGTACAGGAACTTTAATTTTGGTTTTGGAAGTATCAGCCAATCCTTGAGGTAACCCAAATTCTGTTTTTAAAATATCGTCAACGGCACGTACTATAAAATTTACAACAGGTTCGGGAGTGTACCATACACCCCTCGATTTTCTGAGTTTTGGGTCGTACTCTGCCAAAAAGGTTTCGTAAAAATGGATGATAGGATCATGCATCTGTGTGCTTTTCCCAAAGTTGTGCAATAAAGCTTCTACATTGGTAGCCCGAAAAACATCGGCAAGGTTATCAACCGTTCGTTTTATTCTCTCGTCAATATCAGGTCCTGCAACATAACCAAATAGCTTACGCAAAAACGGATTAGATTTTGGAATAAGTTCTGCGGCTTCTTGCCGGCTAAAATCGTCTAAAGTAGTATCGTGCAATCGGGCAGCAAACATGCCATACGCCAAAGTTTGTGCATAAATATCCGCAAACGCTTTAGGGCTTAAATCGTGAATGAGAATATGTTTAAACGTATCGTATTGACCTTTTAATGATGTATTTGCTTGTGTTTCTTTATCAGAGGTTATGGCACGTTCCAAAATACCCTCTAATAAACGTGCTTTTGCAGCCATCATCTCAGCCAGTTTCTTCGATGATTTAATGGTTTGGCCAATAAATGTGCAAAAGTTTTGTATCAGGTTTTCAAATTCGGAAAAGTTTCCGGTAAGTGCTTTAATCTTATTGTTTTCAATTTCTGCTATTCTTACTTCGTGTACCAATTCACCGTGCTGAAAAAACTGGAACCAGATATAGTCCGTAATTATAAGGTTGTCTAACGCTTTTTTGTATCGGTTAAATTGCTCTTTGTACTGCTTTCCATTCAGGTCTTTGCCTATATCTTTTGCTTCAATGTATCCAATGGGAATTTTTCTTTTTGTAATTACATAGTCAGGGTTTCCACAATCGGTAACATTTGAAGGTTCGTTAGTAATTTCAACACCTTTTACCAGTTCACGGATTAAAATTTCGAGGTCGGCACGATAGGAATGTTCTCTCGAGATTCCTGATTTAAATCGGGTATTTATTTTCTCAATATATTTTGGTATCGTCATTTTATAATCTCAATGTTTTTTGAGAGTTTGTAATTAATTAGGCTCTTTTTTTGCATGGCATACAACGATTGGAAATATTGCAAGAAGCTGAGTGCGAGTGATTTCGTATCAAAGCTACATTGGACTGAAATGGGCGAAAAATGCTCCAAATAAGCACTTCACCACTTTTTACTATATTGCGTGTTGGGCTTAGTACCTTATTTTGTATCAAGTAGGTCTTTATCAATCTCATTGTTTAAGGCATCCTTAATTTTTTCATCCTCATGCGCTAAAAAATACATAATATAAAATTGATGTAATGTTAATATTTTGGAACTCCAATCTTTACATTCTATCGCAGCACTTTTAATTTTATCATCTTCCGACTCAAAAAATGAGAGGTCAGCGCTTGGGCCTCCATGTATAAAAGTTGATAAATAATTATAATGTTCTAATAGCTCTTTTAATCTCTTTGGTTTTAAAAAGGGTGTCATATCTTTTGGTAATTCTTTGTCAAGAAATTCAGATATCTGGCGAATATCAAACTGGTTTTTTGTTTGATTCAACTTATCAAAATGCTTCTGTTCTAGTAAACCCTTTGACTTTAAGCCATCTATAATAAGCGAGAGAAGTTGGGCAATTTTCGAGCTCGGAGTTATATTGTTACCTTTAGAATAATTAATTCTTTTAATTATCTCTTGAATTAGATAATCTTGATAGTATCTTTTTGCAGTTAAATCATTTTCATCAATCCGAAATTTAAGCCAAATATAAAAAACCACAATTAAATGTTCTATTTGGCTCCTGATCAAAATAAAACAAGCATAGTAATCAGAAGTATAATCAATATTTTGGATAACATTTGCAATCGACAGATTTTTGACATAAAATCTCTTTAAAGCTTTTGCAGTGAAGACATTTTTTGATTTATCCAGTGCTTGGTTAATGTACTTTTCATTTTTTATGAAATAGTCATTATACATATTAAGTTTTTTAACGCAGAATGCTCATTTGTATTCCAACTAACGTCAAATTTAACTATTTGATTTACAGCTAATTAATATTTTTCATTTTATTTATTTCAAACTCTTAATTCTCCCTACGTTAGATAGAAAACTCAACGGATTTTTCTCCGTAGGGG
>JAVCCS010000190.1 GCA_030765365.1 Candidatus Theseobacter exili | reverse complement strand
CTTTTATAAAAGGATTACTCACACATTTTCGTGAAAAAGCCCAAAAGATACTTGAACACATTGAAGTAAAGAAAGAAATAGATGAGCAATTGGAAAAGACAATTAGCGAGAAAATTAAGACATATAAAAAAGAATTTAAGGAAAGTAAGGGAATTGAAGAAGAGAAAGAATAGCTGATTATCCATGGAAAACCTGAGAGATATAAAAACCAGAATAAGTGGCGTTCAGGAAATCCAGAAGATTACGCGTGCCATGAAAATGGTCGCGACTTCTAAGTTTAAAAAAGCCGAGAAACGCATTGAAACAACCCGGGGATATATTGAGGAAATTTTCCGAATATATAACCGTGTGTTACATCAGGAACCAATGCGCCATGATCCCTTTTATGAGCAGCGTAAAGAGAAGGGAACAACAGGAATTCTAATTGTTACTGCTGATAAAGGATTGTGCGGCGGTTTTAATGCAAACATGATTAGATATGCCAAAGAAGTGTTAGCGCAGGCTCTTGAGGGAGGCGGTTCTGTTAATCTCCTACTTGCCGGAAAGAAAGGGCGTTCACACTTTATAAGAAATTCCGATTATGAGATACTGATGGAAGAAATAGGTTTATTTAGTGCTCTTTCCTATTTACATGCCAGAACATTGGCGGATTGTTGCATAAAAAATTTTCTTTCCGGCAATGTAAACAGGGTTTGGATGGTTTTTACCGGATATCGTTCAGCTGGAGATTTTAAGCCCTGCTATAAGGAAATATTACCTTTAAAAGATGAGGAAGCTGATAAAGAATCAAGACCAAAAGGTCCCGGCTATATTTACGATCCCGATCGACAGGAGGTTCTTGCGCATCTTCTTCCGGCGTTTTTAACTTCCCGGATTTTTCTTTATCTTCTTCAATCTGAGACAGCTGAACATGTAGCAAGAATGAATGCTATGAGTAATGCTTCAAACAATGCAGAAGAGCTGATAGGTGACTTAAAAATCGCTTTTAACAAGGCGCGTCAGGCAGCTATAACTAAAGAAATTTTGGATATTGTTGGCGGCGCTGAAGCCCTTGGTGGTTAGTGGTATGAAAATATAAAAAGTTTTGGATTAAATAAAAGACCTTATACAGACTTACTTAATTAGGAGCAGATTCATGGAAAAAGGAACTATTATAGAAATTATTGGCCCGGTTGTAGACGTATCTTTCCCGGAAGGGACTGTTCCTGCAATCAATAATGCGCTTAATGTCCGGGACAAAGAAGACAAAAAGGATTTAGTTACACTGGAAGTAGCTCTTCATCTTGGCGATAATAAATTCAGGTGTGTTGCAATGGAACCCACAGATGGTCTTTCCCGTGGCCTTCCGGTTATTGAAACAGGATCACCAATACTTGTTCCTGTCGGAGACGAGGTATTGGGCAGGGTTATGAATGTACTGGGTAATCCTGTTGATGAACAGGGTCCTTTGAAAACAACTGAAAAATCGTCCATTCACAAAGAACCGCCTACGCTTGAAGAACAAGAGACATCTACACAGATGTTTGAAACAGGTTTAAAGGTTATAGATTTGCTTGCCCCTTATTCCAAAGGGGGGAAAACAGGTTTGTTCGGTGGTGCCGGGGTGGGTAAAACTGTTCTTATCATGGAACTTATTCGTAATATTGCTAAAGAGCACGGCGGAATTTCTGTGTTTGCAGGAATAGGAGAAAGAACTCGAGAAGGAAATGATCTTCTCCTGGAAATGAAAGAATCCAAGGTTATAGATAAGACCGCTTTAATTTATGGACAAATGACAGAACCTCCTGGTGCCAGACTTCGTGTGGGATTAACCGGTTTGACAGTTGCCGAATATTTTCGTGATCAAAAAGGCCAGGATGTACTGCTTTTTATTGATAATATCTTTCGTTTTGTTCAAGCCGGTTCCGAGGTCTCAGCTTTGCTCGGCAGAATGCCTTCAGCGGTTGGTTACCAGCCAACGCTCGCTTCGGAAATGGGGAACCTTCAGGAAAGGATTACTTCAACAAAAAGAGGTTCCATTACTTCTGTTCAGGCCATTTATGTTCCTGCGGATGATTTGACAGATCCTGCTCCAGCCACTACTTTTTCACATCTTGATGCAACAACCGTTCTTAGCAGGAAAATCGTGGAACTGGGGATTTATCCTGCAGTTGATTCTTTAGCGTCATCCTCACGTATTCTTGACCCAAGAATTGTTGGGGAAAGACATTATAGCGTTGCCATGGAGGTTCAACGTGTTTTGCAGACATATAAGGATCTTCAGGACATTATTTCTATTTTAGGAATGGAAGAGCTGTCTGAAGATGATCAGAAAACAGTTATGAGGGCAAGGAAGATGCAGAGATTTATGTCTCAGCCTTTTTTCGTTGCCGAGGAATTTACCGGGACACCTGGAAAGTATGTTCATCTTGAGGATTCTATAGATGGATTTGACCAGATTCTTCAGGGTAAACTTGATCATGTTCCGGAACAGTGTTTTTATATGCGCGGCGGTATTGATGAAGTATTTGAAGCATATGATAAACTTCAAAAATAGGATATTTTATCATGGCTGATACATTTGATTTCCAGATTGTAACGTTGGAAGGCATTGCTTTTCAGGAAAAAACAGATTTACTGAGACTCCGCAGTATCGGGGGAGATATAGAGATTCTTCCCGGACATACGCTCCTGTTAACAGCAATTGAATTTTCGGATGTTACAACAGGGAGTAAGTTGCCAAAGAAATTTGTAGTTGGCAATGCATTTCTTGAAGTGCAAAAGGACAAAACACAACTGTTTGCTGGAATTCTTGAGAAACCTGAAGCTCTTGATCCCTCCAGAGCTCAAAAGGCCAGGGATCGCGCTAATAAAAGGCTTGCTTCGCAGGAAAAAGATATAGATCAGAAAAGAGCCCGAAAAGCGCTCCGGAGAGCTGAGATAAGGTTGCGGGTTTGCTTGGAAATTGCAAAGAAGTCAAGACGACAGGAAATCTCGGGGAAAGCATCCTGATGGAAAAGGCTATCAATACAAATGCTGGACAAAAATACAATAGCGAAGACAAAACCAGACAGTATGTTCGTATTAGAAGAATTCTTTTTCTTATACAGCTTGTTCTTACTTTTCTTTTTTTGATAATTATTTACGCAAGCGGTTTTTCCTGTTGGCTCCGAACTTATTTGAGTGGAACATTTTCAAATTGGGCTTTGCTTGCGAGTTTTTATGTAATATGTTTTTATCTAGTTTATTCCGCACTCTTTTTCCCTTTAAGTTTTTATTCCGGATATGTTTTAGAGCGTCGGTTTGACCTTGGAAGACAATCTTTTACGGGTTGGCTTGGAGATTTCGGAAAAGCTGAGATCCTTTCGTTGGTTTTTTGTGTATTGGCAGGGCTAGTTGTATATGGTCTTTTACGGGCTTGTCCAAATTTGTGGTGGATGTGGACAGGTGTTTGCTGGTTAGCCTTTTCGGTTGTGCTCGGAAAGGTCTTCCCTGTATGGATATTGCCTCTTTTCTATAAAATAAAGCCGCTTTCAAATAAGAATTTGGCTGAACGGCTTCTTAATTTATCCAAAGAAAATGGTGTTAGAGTTTTGGGTGTTTATGAAATGGATTTGAGCCGCAAGACAAGAAAGGCTAATGCCATGTTTGCCGGTCTTGGCTCTACAAAACGCATCATTTTAGGCGATACTCTTGTTTCAGGGTTTGAGTCTGACGAAATAGAAGTAGTTCTTGCACATGAATTGGGTCACTATAGATTCCGGCACTTGATAAAATTGTTTATTGTTAGT
>JAVCCS010000234.1 GCA_030765365.1 Candidatus Theseobacter exili | reverse complement strand
TCTTAGCTATAAGTTCTGCCTCTACTGGACGTGAGGCTGCAGCAGAACGGGTTATAATCACATGGTCTTTCCATTTAGATCCGTTCTCGTAGCGCTCTAATAAGTCACTTACTATCCAAACAGCTTCGGATAAATCGTCCTTGAACTCCACTAACCGTGGCTTTATTCCCTTGCCACGGTATGCGATGAGTTTTTTGTTGTATTTAAGCGGCGATTCCTTTAACAGCCAGTTGGAAAGATCAAGAATTTCCTGGGTAGAACGATAATTTTCCTGTAACTTTAATATAGTTGAGTCAGGACATCGTTGTGTAAAAGAATGAACATTGCGGAAGTCTGCACCTCGAAATGCGTATATGCTCTGGGCGTCGTCTCCGACACAAAATAGTTGAGCAGGGTCACGTAAACCGTCCAGTATTAACCACTGGAGTGGGTTGGTATCCTGCATTTCATCTACAAGGATATGGTCATATCTTTTCCTGAGATTGTTACGTATTGAAGGGTTAGTGTTAGAATTCAGATGTTTGGCAAAGCGATAAAGGATATCATCAAAATCTAAATAATTATATGTTTTCTTCCGCTGATCGTAGTCTTCAAAGACTTTCAGTATCTTATCAACAGTTTTTTTTTCGTGTTCAGTGAATTTCTTTAGGTAATTTAGTCTTGGTTGATTTGTATTACGCGCGTAAGAATATAATTTTATTAGAACTTCCGCTTTAGGGAATATGTTTTTATTCGAAGCATACTGAGCTCTTGCCAATTTCATTAATTGCTCTTGGTCATCAAGGTCTATTACGGTTGCGCCAACAATACCAAAATCTTTTTGCATCCTGCGCATGGTCATCAGACAATAGTGATGAAATGTACCAGATATAATATTGTTAGCGGAATCACCAACCATTTTCCTCAAACGGTCGGTCATCTCTTTTGCAGCGCGGCGGGTAAAGGTAAGCAATAATATGCGCTTCGGGTCAATGCCGTTATCTATCAGATGGGCAATACGGTAGATGATGGTCCTTGTTTTACCAGTCCCTGCGCCTGCAAGGACCAGAGCATGTCCGCTGGGATGTTTCACAGCTGCCTTCTGTTGCGGGTTAAGGTCCGTATCTTCGTTTTTCATGGGTATATTTTACCATATTGTGAGGTCTCTTATCCTAAAATGCACGAATTACCAACTCCAAACACATTGAAAAACCCCAATAAATCTGTAAAATCAACCACTTTAAGCGCATCCCAGTCCGTTACATTCCAAATAGTACAAAGCGATACCCTAAGTCAAAGACACGATTTGTACTATTATCCCCCAAACGCACCAAAAAACTCCAAAAATACAGTATTTTCAACGTTTTAGCTGTTATTTTTTTGTAAAAGTTGTTATTTTCTGTTATAAGAAGAAAGAAGAGAATGTCAGTTTTTTTCAATCATATCAACGCTTTCAACCACTTGAGGGGGTGATAAGCACGTGGGCAATAAAAAAAGAGAAAAATGGTGGATGATTGAAGCATTATTGTCAATTGTAATGATTGTGCTTGGGCTGCGGCGTAAGTAGTAATTTCTGTATTCAAACAAACACAGGAGGTGTTAGATGATAAAGTTAAACGGCAGTGTCAGTCGCAAGGTCCCAATTCCAGGGCAGGAGTTCAGTTCGCAGTCATTTAGCGCAGGGATGGAAGCCGAAGTTGGGAATGATGCTTCACAGGATGAAATAAGGGCAAAGATAAAAGAGATGTATTCAATCCTTGAATCCTCTGTAAAAGAACAGATATCATCGAACGGCGTGCATCTACCCGAGGAGAAAGAACCTATTTCAGCACATGCGGAGCAAAGAAGCAACGGGGGCAACGGAGATATTACTCCCAACCAGAAGCGGTTGCTGGAGAAACTGGTGAAGGAGCAGGAGATATTCGGCAAGGAACGTATCGCCCTACTGGCCATCAAGAGTAAGAGTGAAGCCACCGAGGTGATAAAAGACCTTATCGAGAGAAATAAAAACGGAGGAGGTGGAAAGAATGGAAAATAACAAGCTGGGCTACATGACGGCGAGCATGATAACGGCTTACGACTGTCCAAGGAAATTTTTTTACCAGTATGTGGAGGGGTGGAAGCCTGTCAAACCCTCTGCGAACCTTGTTTTCGGCAGCATCATCCACGATGCTATTGCTGAGGAATTCCTTAACGGTCGTACCACGAAAGATTTTTTCATTGAGAAATGGACAAAGGTGGGGGACCTTGCCTATTCCCGCTACGACAGTAAGGATTCACTCAGGGAAACGGGGCTGGCTCTGATAGACAAGCTGGAGAAGACGGAAGTCTTGCAAAGGGTTGTAGCGGTGGAGAAACCCTACATGACAGTCCTTCCCAATGGGATTGCTTTCAAGGGGAAAGTGGACCTGATATACGACGACCATGAGAGCGCGGTTCTTCTTGATTGGAAGACAAGCGGAGGGGCCTTTCTTGACAGCAGGCCCGACTTGGATGACCAGTTAACTGCATATTCAATGTTATCGGGGATAAATAAGGTCTGCTATGGCGTTCTACTTAAAAAGAAGTTGCCGGATATTCAGTTCCTTCACTCTGTCCGCACCGCAGAAGATTACAGGGATTATCAGATAAAGGTAATGAAAGTTATCTCTGACATTAAGGCGGGATTCTTCTTCAAAAAGCCCTCCATGTACTGCGGATTTTGCGATTTCTCCTGTTTATGTAGGAAGCAGGAGGACAGAATCAGAGCTGAACTCAAGCGAGTTCTGCCCGTAGCAGACAGGTATGCCGATATGGAGTGCGAAGAAGTGAATATATCGTAAATAATTGGTGGTTTCTTACTGTAAAAACGGGAGAAGCCACCTTTTTCTTTTTTCCAACACAGGAGGGACACATGCCCACACTCGTGCGGGAGATAATATTAAAATATCGTATGCGCAAGGTCACGGAAGCAGAGATAGATAACGGGTATCTCAGCAAATTATCTCGCCCTGAGGATGCGGTTAAAGCTCTTCAAGATATAGCCGATGAAGGTGTGGAACGATTTGTGTGCCTGTATCTAAATTCAAAAAACAAGGTGCTTGTAAAGCAAAGAATTGAGGACGGCACGATAAATATGGCCAATCCCATCCTGAGGGAGATTTTCCGCTACGCTTTGGCTTGCGAAGCTGCGAGTATTATCTGTTGCCATAACCACCCATCTGGAGATCCAATTCCCAGCAATAAGGATAAGACGTTCACAACAACGCTTGTAAAAGCTGGAGATGTCTTAAATATCAAAGTGCTCGATCACGTAATCATTGCCCGAGATTTAGAGACAGGCGAGATAAAGCATTTTTCTTTTGCAGATCACAGTTTGATTTAAACCGCCCATTAAGGGTAAAGGAGAACGATATGGAAAAGACTACTGAAAAAGGCATGGAAAAAATAGTTATATCGAAGGACGCGAAGGCACTGCTGCCGGTAATCGATATGAAAGACCTCAGGCCGCATTTCAGGGGATTTCTGATTAAAGGTGGTAATATCCTTGCCACCGACAGCAAGATTCTGGCAAGAATGCCGTTGAATGCAGAACTTCCGAAACAAGATGTTCCGACAAACGTGCAGACGGGAGCGGATACAGAGCGCGTATGGATTTCATTTGAAACCATGAAAAAAGCGCTTAGCAATATCCCTAAAAAGACATCGCTTCCTGCAATCCAGAACAATATTTTTGTCAATAAAACCAATGGTTCAATGACATTGCAGGTGCTGGACGAAGGACTCAATGCTGTTTCTTTCGAAGAACGCGGTAACAATGAATCTCTTGCAACCGACTTCCCGGAAACGGATAAAATTCTTAATCCTGAGGAAAAGGATGTGGAAAGGAAATCCATCAAGATTTCCGCTGAGACACTGATTAAGCTATCCGATATGGTCAAGTCTCTCGGCAAAGACACAAGGATAACCCTTGAGATAGCTGATTACAAACATCCTGTTTTCTTCAAGGTGGAAGACAGAAACACAACAAAGATTGATGGCGCGTTTATGCTGCTCAAGACAGAAGAAACGAAGTAATTTGTGAGATAGGGGAGGGATAAGAATTTTGTCTCTCCCCGTTTTCTTTTAAAGGAGAGTGATAACAATGGAACAGACGCTATTAAAAGATTTAAATGATGAATTCGCGGGGTTTACAGGCACGGAGAATTATTATAAGCACTGGCTGCCCGACTTTTTCTTCACAGACGGAATCAAGACAGCAGTTACCAAGTTTGCGGCCTACTGGCTATTAGACGTTGTTTTCAGCTACCAGACAAAACCCAATGTGTCAGGGGAGAAATTTCAGATATGGACCATAACCGTAGAGGATAAAAAAGCAACGGTAGAGATGCGCTCTGATGCCGACCAGCCCGTACTTATCAGGCAGCAGATACCGTTCACAACCTTCCCCGAGGGCCTGTTTAAGATGTATTACATAGACGACGGCAGTTACAAAGTTTTACTGCTGCCGTCGGAATACTGAGGAGGCGACCATGCACAAAGTAGCAACGGCATTGAAGCAGGAATTCATGTCTAGCAGCGGGCTTACAGAGCAGTTTTCTGACTTTTATAAACTCTTTAAGAGAGAGTTAACAATAACGTTGAAGAAACACTTCAATATAGCGGAAATAAGAATCAGCAGAGGCCATTTCTATGTGTCGGGTTTTTTCCAGCTTACTGACGGACGGATCTGGTACTTCAGTCTGGGAGATGTCAGGTGGGGCGACGGGAAACTGTTAATCAGGAGAGCAAAATCGTTTCAGGATTATACAGGTGGTTCAAACAACTTTGTGGACGTGGCCGACATTGCAGGACTGAAAAGGGTCGTTTCCTGACACAGCGAGGGTAACAATGAAGACGAGCAAAGGTACAGATAACAGCCGTGAAGGGACATTACTGAAAAAACTGTATAAAGAGCTGCGGTTGAAGTATCCGCCGCATCATTACAAACATGTTCGTGTCTGGGACAGGTTCTGGAATTTAGTGGACGCTTTGAATATAGACATTGAAAAAACGTAAAAATTGCGGTTTTCCGGCATCCTATTCATCTTGCTAAATACTTCTTCCAAAACCCGCGTTTTTTACAAAAAGGAGCGTGATGACTTATTGATGAAAATCTGAAATACCTTGACTGGTCAGACCATCTGGGCGCTATACTCAGAGATTATAAAGCAGGCTCCGTAAATGAACCTCTTGACGGGGATGCGGTGGATAAACTGACAGAAATCATCAGGGCACGGCTGAATCTGCTGGAAGGAAACATAACCTGGGATGAGTACTCAGAATGGGAGCAAAAGCAAGGGCAATGACGCCAAAAACATAAGGAGGGACCGAAAATGAGCAATATGACAATAACAGGCGATTGGGAGCTGATTAGAGACAGG
>JAVCCS010000196.1 GCA_030765365.1 Candidatus Theseobacter exili | reverse complement strand
GTTCAAAATGAAAGTTATAAAGTAATTTTAAACGGAGTTCAGTGAATATTTACGAAACTCAAAAATAGGTGTTATAAAGGAGGAATCGATGCGAAAAAATAGTCTAAGAAACATTAAAAGGGAAAAGAGGATGTTTTTCTTTCATATTTCTAAAGTATGTTTTATTATTTCAGTTTTTGCAATAGCAAAGGTAAGCTTTTCAGCACCACAGATTACTGCCGGAAGTGTGCATACGGTAGTGCTTAAGAATGACGGGACTGTCTGGGCGTGGGGAAGCAATTCCTATGGTCAACTTGGCGACGGGACTACCAGTAACAGAAATACCCCTGTGCGGGTAAAGATATCTATCCTATAGAAAGGGATAAAATTCCCCACCGGGATAAATAGGTAAGAGGTTTAGTTAAATTTGGTGGGGATGAGCTTATTGATTATAACAAAAAGCGAAACTGAGAGTTCCTCGCAAAATTTGTCTCTTATGATATGAAATTGAATTAGATTTTTTGAGAACAGATATATTATTTGTTCTTAGTGTATATCAGAAAGGAGATGAAAACTATTGGAGAAACTAAAAGCAGGGCATCGTAATATTAAAAACATGAAAGGGCGATTTGTTGAACGACTTTGCTTCTTCGAGAAAAAGAGCCGATATGATTTGTGGGTCTTTCTCGTATTAAGTTTGCTGCTTCCTGCCATCTTACCCTGTTATGCACAGTCAGATGTGCTGGTTGCAAACAGTACCGCGTCCGAAATTTTGCCGGAAGTAAAACAGCAAATCACAAATCTCTGTTCATCAAATCCAAATAAGCGCGTGGTTGCTGCTTCTACCTTAGGGAAAATGGGCAAGAAGGCGGTACCGGCAATTCCGTTTCTTATAAAAGTGCTTGAAGACCAACGGAAGGTCAAGTTCGGACGCGGCGCCGGCAAAATATTGCTTGCGAAGGAAGCGGAAAGAACGCTGGTAAAAATAGGAAGACCTGCGATTGACGCACTGGTAATTGCTTTGAAAAATTCCGATGTTTACGTTCGGTCCAAGGCGGTTGATACTCTAGGAAAATGACGCATCTCCATGCTGCTAATGCGCTCTCTACAATATTTCTGAATAACAAAGGTTCTATCGAAGAGAAAGCCATGAAGCGACTCAACCAAAAACAGACTCCTGAGGTAGTAAATATGTTTCTGTCTGTCTTGAAAGACAATCAAAAAGTAGACAAGCATTTGTATGTGTTGCAAAGTCTGTATCAGATAAAGGAGTCTCAAGCACTGCAAGTTTTGGTTGACGCACTTGACGATGAGGATCCATACGTTCGGATTATCGTGGAAACCGTTTTGGGTAAAATAAAAGACGGGCGGGCAGTTCCGCTCTTGCTTAATACTTTGCGAACAGGTCATCCAGCCGCGAGGGAAAGAGCAGCATGGATATTAGCTAGAACGCAGCAAGCACCAGAACTTATTGAAGCACTGAAAAGCAAAAATGTTGATGTTCGAATCTTAGCAGCGAGGATGTTAGGCAGGAAAAAGAACATAAGTTCCGCCGATGCGTTGACACTCGCTTGTAAGGACAAGAATAAAAAAGTGAGAAAAGAGACGGGCAAAGCGCTTAAGAAAGTGACCGGAAGTGTCTATGATAAGTACTATGCTAAAGAGCGTAGACGGGCACGGAAAAAGGTATCTTTGCGCAATCGCAGCGATTTTTCTTCCGCCAGACTTGCCGGTGACGGCAAAACAGGTGTTGTCTTACATAGTTTATGGGTTTTGGGGTGATATCCGCTATGTGTACCTGCTTAACAGGAGAATTGTTGGCACGTACGATATTGAGACAGGAGAAATAAGAGTGATTTTGAGAAAAGATTTTAAGAGTTCTCAGAATTCCTATTCCTACAACGTTGTACATTCTATTGGCGAGAAAATTATTGTGTATGCACGTAGAGTGAAACCCGGAAAGCAATATTTTTGGCTCGATATCAAATCAGGGAAACAGATTTTTATTCCAACAAGCAAAGAATTGGAATTTTTTAAGCTTTGGAAGGAAGCATCGGAATTCTTCGCAAAACGGTATCCTGTCCCACAACAGACTCCACTTCACTTCTATTCTGGAAGTGTCTATATAAAACATGGCAGAAGTTCTTCCCGTCTTCAGACTGTTTCAATACCAATTGGTGACCTGGAATAATATCTGAAGAAAGGAAATAAAGACTATGAGGAGAGAAAAAGAAATTAATTTTACTGTTCCATTAACAGGAGTTCAGTAAATATTTATATTATTTTAAAGAGCCTATTAAGAGTCTTCTAAGAATAAAATTAAGGAGGTCAGATATGAATCTGTTACCCGTTTTCAAACTGAGAAAACTTTTTTTATTAGTTGCATTATTACTAACAATAAGCTTTATCTTCAAAATTGATGTTATTCAATCTCAAACTAGTTACACCCGTCTTGACTTCGTTGATACTGATGGAGATGGAACCTTTAAGCCAAAAGTGTCTTATGCTTCTGGAAATAAACCTTTTGAGATAGTAGCGGGAGACTTTAATAAAGATGGAAACCAATATCTGGCAATAACTTTATATTTGGGGAATAAAGTAAGCATTCATCTTGGAAATGGGAATGGGTCTTTTCAACCAAATACGTCCTATACTACAGGGTCTGGACCTCAAGGGATTGTACTCGGAGATTTTAATAGAGATGGAAACCAAGACTTGGCAGTAACTTCATATTGGGATAACAAACTAAACATTCACCTCGGAAATGGAGATGGAACTTTTCAGCCAAAAAGTTCATTTCTTTCTGGAAATGAACCTTTTGAAAAAATTGTTGTAGGAGATTTTAATGCTGAAGTTGTTATTGAATCCGTTGAAATGATGAGTTCTCTGCAAAAAGGCGATATAAACGGAGATGAGACAGTTGATATCTCCGATGTTATTCTCTGTCTCCGTATGGCAATCGGACTTGATGACCCTGACCTTTCCCTTGCTGATATGAACACTGATGGAGTAGTTGATATTTCTGATGTTATACTCATATTACGAAAAGCAATTGGACTGGATTAGTGTTGGGAAGAATATTCCTACTCTACTAACTTTGTCTTATTAAATCTATT
>JAVCCS010000054.1 GCA_030765365.1 Candidatus Theseobacter exili | reverse complement strand
CTATAGTGTTACGCGGCCCTGTGCCTGAGAGGACTTTTATGATTATAATGTCAATCTATTTGGGCGCTGCTAGTGGTGTGTTTATAATTGTCCTTTTAGTTATTCTTAAACGTCCCAGACAAAGAATTAGGCAATTATCAGAAATAATTATGAGTTGGTTATCATATGGTTTCGTTTCTATTGTAAATCGCTTTTATTGTGACGAAGACAGGGATCAGGACCGGCGAATGTCTGAGTTGAAAGTTAAGGAGGATCGTAAAAAGAGAGAGAGAGTATCAAAAAGGGATCGGTTCTATACAGAAAAAAGATACTGACACATGGATTTATTGTGTGGTTTTATGATGATAAATCTCAACGGCCTGTTGCTAAATCATCGTGGTCGCACATAATACAATTATTCATAATATTTTCGAAAGGAACAATTGAATGCGAGAAAGAATTGAAAAATCACTTGAAAAAATTAGACCTGCTCTTCAGGCTGATGGTGGTAATATAGAACTAATCGACGTTACAGAAGATGGTATTGTGAAAGTACGTTTAACAGGTGCCTGTCATGGCTGTCCGATGAGTCAGATGACATTGAAAATGGGAGTGGAAAGGGTACTGAAGCAGGATGTGCCTGGGATAAAAGAGGTTGTTGCAGAATAGGGAATAATTCAAGTAAAAACAAGTGATACAATAGAAATAAAGTAACATATTTTATAAAATCTTTGGGCAAATAAATAAAAAAGGAAACCGATATTAAATAGGTTTCCTTTTTTATTTCAATTAGGTAGTTTAAAGTCGTACCTGGGACTAGCTATGGCAACCCTCTTTACAGCGGGTTACAGGTCTTCTCATATATTTTTTCATAAATATGCCTCCTTAAATAATAAAATTTTAGAAACTAAGCGTAATTATAAAATAAATTCGTGCTAAAATCAAGCAAATAGAAAGACATTGTTTTCAAATCTTTCAGATTCAATCCAGAATTTGTAATAAAGAGAATAGAATTTGTCAAAATTGTTAGCTTATCTTAAAATAGAATAAATCCCGAGTAAATGCGCCTGGATGGCATAGCTTTTTCACTTAAAAGATCTGTAAGATCTGAAGAAGGTCCTAAGATAGACTTTTCAAGGTTGTTACAGAATAGAGGCTGCAAGTAAATGCAAGATGTTTTCTGGAAAGTAAAGAAAATTTCCGAGTTTTCCAATGAGGAATGGGAATCAGTTTGTGACGGTTGTGCAAAATGCTGTGTTCACAAACTTCAGGATGATGAAACAAATGAAGTACATTATACAAACGTAGCCTGCAGATATCTTGATTTAGAAACTTTAAGATGTACTTGCTATATGGAAAGAAAAAGGCTTGTCCCTGATTGCGTTTTTCTAAGTCCGGATAGCCTTGAAAATATTAAATGGCTTCCGGATACATGTGCTTATAGGCTTCTCTTTCAAGGCAGTAAACTTCCTGAATGGCACCCACTAATTACTGAAGATTCTGAATCCGTGCATTGTGCCGGTATTTCAGTTAAGGGCCGTGTTGTCAAAGAAGATCCGTCTATTGATGTTTTTGATCATATTATGTAGGGATAGTTGAAAAAATGTTCAATTTTATAAATAAGAATTCGCAACAAAATTTTCAGAAGGCATCCGAACATGTTTAACAACTTTGTTAATATACATGATTTATTTTGCTTTTTTGAAAAAGGAAATTATAAATCCATACAAGAAATAAGTTCTGCAATATTCTCTAAACAAAGGATAAAAATTGAAAAGAACTGGAGCCATATTCAAAACCAGGAATCTTCCTGGTGGAATATTCCAAAAGTAAAAGAAAGATTAAATTTTCTTATTTCAGGGAGTTCAGAAAAAGACTTTTGCGAATATATAACCAATAAGTTTTTATCTGACAATAATGACTTGAACGCTTTATCTCTTGCTTGCGGGACTGGACATAAAGAATTGAAGTGGGCAGGTACAGGAAGGTTTAAATGTATTGACGCTTATGATATGTCGGAAAGAAGAATTCGATATGCCACAGATCAAGCAATAAAACACAAACTGGATAGTATTATTAATTATCGTGATTATGATGTATATGATTTGGAAATAAGTAATGGTTTATATGATACTGTTTTTGCTGAACAGGCGTTACATCATTTTAGACCTGTAGAAGAGATTTTGATAAAGGTTAAGAATGCACTTAAGTCTACAGGATATTTTATTGTTAATGACTTTTTTGGACCTACAAGGTTTCAATGGACAGACAGACAGATTGAAGTGGTTAATAGTATCCTGTCAATCCTTCCTGAAAAGTACAAAAGGATAAATAGTAAAGGTGATGTTAAAAACAAGGTTTATAAACCAAGCAGGCTAAGAATGATTTTGGGAGATCCTTCTGAAGCAGTTGAATCTTCCAGAATAATGCCTTTATTGGAAAGGCATTTTAGAATTGTTGAAATGAAGGAATATGGAGGAACTATCCTTCATTTACTATTTAGAGGCATTGCACATAATTTTATGTTAAATGATTCTGAAACTATGCATTTCCTGGATTTATGTTTTGAAATTGAAGATATATTACTTCAAACTGGTGATTTAAAAAGTGATTTTGCGATTGTTGTTTGTCAGAGGAAACAAGGATAATACCTGGAATATGGAGTGAACAATGGGAAAAATATTTTTTTTAATATGTCTTTTGTTTTCAGCGCATTTAATTAGTGGTTGTGTAGTTCTTTCATTTGATCCTATATATTCTGATGACAACAAAATTGAAACACCTGCATCGTTAATTGGACAATGGAACGTAATAAAGCTTACTGGCAGTGATGTATCTGATAAAAAGATTGACCCGTGGAATTTCAAAGTGGACAAAGTTTTGGTTTTTGATGAGCATAATGTTCCGGCTGAAATCAATTTGGTTTTTTTCAAGGTGGACGATCTGATTTACTGTGATGTAGAGCCTGCGTCAGTTGATGAAGGAAAGATAAACTTTTACTGGCTTCTTCTTGTTGTACCGTTTCACAGTATTTGTCAGGTAAAGATAGAAGAAGATACCTTAATATTGACACCTCTTAATTATGACTGGTTGAAAGATGCTATTGAAGAAAAGAAGGTTAGTGTGCCAGCCTATGAATATAAAATGGAAGATATAACGTTGTTTAAGTCAGAGCCGGTTGAATGGGTGCATTTTCTTAGAAAATATGGGGCTGATCCTGAGGCTTTTTCAGATGAGAATGCATTTGTTTTCAAAAGAAATAAGACTTCTGACAGTCATTAGAATTTACAATGGAAGCTAATGCTTTTGTGCCTCGAGAAATTATGGTTAAGTATTCTTTTTAAGACCAGGATTATTTTTTTGCAAAAAAATATCAATGTAATTTAAACTCAATAAATATTTTCTGGAGTACTTCTCTAACATGGAAAAAGAAGCGGATTCAAGATTAAGTGAAAAGCAGCATGTAAAACTTATGCAAGACACGCGCAGCCTTGAGACAAAGCCTTTCCCGGGTGGTACAAGTCATAATATTGATCATACCACATGTGAAATTGCAATTTTCAGTGCTATGGTTAATTGTATTCCCTGTGGATCCGGTGCAACAATACTTGATGCCGGATCTGGTGCTTGTTGGCTGAGTGATTGGTTGCAGAAGCTTGGTTATAACACATGTTCACTTGATATTTCGAGAGATATGCTTGGATTTGGCAAAAAAGCGTCTTTTACCGGGTAGTTGGGTGTGTGCAGGAGATATGGCAGCTATTCCTTTAGTCAAAGAATCAGTGGATGCGATTTTGTGCTATGGAGCATTGCATCATGTGCCGGATTGGCAAAACGCTATATATGAGTTTTTCCGTGTTTTACGTCCTGGCGGAGTATTGGTTTTGCAGGAACCAGGGAAAGGACACAATAAAACAGCCGAATCTAAATCTCAAATGGAGCAGTTTGGTGTTTTAGAACAGGACCTTCCTGCTGGAACTTTAGTTTCCTCGTGCCGAAAAGCAGGTTTTTCAAAAGCAATAATTCGTCCCATTTCTGAGTTGTCTTTAGGACGAATTCGAATTATGCCGTCGTACAGGTTCAGACCCGAAGTGCCATTTTTGTTTTTGAGACAAAGATTGAGACTTTTAAAGGCGACTCTAACGGAATCGTTACTGAATATAGTTAGTCCTCTTCATATAATAGTTGCAGTTAAAGGAAAAGCTTTTGCCGATTCAAAGAAGCCGGAAATAATGAGAGCCAGATTTGAACTGGTTGAGTGCCCTGAAATTTTGGAAAAAAGTAAAGAAACCCCTATCCACATACGAATTTTAAATACCGGTCTTTCCCTATGGTTATCAGATACCGGTAAATCAACTCTGGGTCAGGTTAATATTGGAATCTCACTTTTGGATTCTTCAGGTAAAATTAAGGACTTGGATTTTCTTCGGATAAGGTTGCCCTGTGATGTGAAACCGGGTGATCGTATGGACGTGTTTGGTAATATCCCTTCATTGATGGATTCAGGATTGGTTATGTTACGTTTTGATTTGGTATCAGAAGGTGTTTACTGGTTTTCAGACAGAGGCAGTAAGCCCGTTTACCATAAATGCAGGGTTAATTGATTATCCACATTTAAAATAATTGAAACTATGGGTACAGGCTGGAAATGATTAAAAGGCGTATGCTATTATTAAGTATTGGAGGTTCATGCCTGCAATCGTTATCTCATAAATTTGAAGAGGCACTATGAAAGATCTGGAGAAAGAAAACAGAAAATTCATTATTACATCATTACTTGTTTTAAGCGTTATAGGAGTAGTGCTTTATTTTTTATTTTTTGCTGTTCATTTAGAAGCCTGGCGATTTAAACCAGTACTAGAGGATTATATTAACATTAGTTATAAACCTTCTGAAAAGAGTGTTAAAAAAGGAGAAGTTCCCTACCGTACAGGTAAGCTTTTAATTGTGGAAAAAAAGAAGGGTCAATATCGTTATATCCAGAATTTCAGGGAGCCTCCAACAGCGCGTATTGATAAATCCTGGTACAAGTTGCCTGGTTCAGTTAGAGCAAGAAATACCCAGGAGCTCAATACATTAGTTGTTATTCAATACCAGCGTACGGGGAATGAGTCGAACAGTGGCGAATGGAAACTTGGACGTGAAATTGGTGATACGGGTTTTGCCAGCACAAAATTTATTGGAAAAATTAAGGTTTTTGATATGGACAATCGTTTCTTGATTGGTGAATATGAAATGGATGATCTTCCGCTACTGCATGAATCGGAAGATATGAATAAAATGCATAGAAGGGTTCGTGATTTCTTTAAAAAAATGCCACTAAAATAAAAAAAGAAAAGCAAAAGAGATAAAAGATAATAAGAACTTTAATAAAAAATGCATAATTAAGGAGTGATATTATGAGTATTGAAAAGTTAATTGCACATCATAAAAATGTTTTTGGACTAAAAATTGAAGGAAAGCTTCATGCAGATAAATTTGAAGCGTTATTGCCCGAACTTGAAAATGTTATATAAAAGAATAGCAAAATCAGGCTTTTAATAGATGCTGGTAATATGCAAGGTGCTGATTTGAAATCAGAATGGGATGTTTTCAAATTCCTGGAAAAACATATGGAAAATTTGGAGATGATAGCGATTGTCGGTGCTCATTCATGGACCAAAGTTATGAGTGAGGTTCTTGCTGATTCAATATTTGTTAAGGCTGAAACAAGATATTTCAAAATAGATGAACTTGAACACGCGTGGTATTGGCTTGATAATGCTGTTCATCCGAAACATATTCCAATCAGAAAGCTATACAAAGAAAACGATGGGCTTTTTACCAAGTATGGTTCTCCTAACTATGTCTGAAAATAAAGGATGAATATCCCCCTTTTACAAAAGATTTTCTTAAAAAATATCCCGTTGGTTTTACTGCAGAAAAATCGGAGTTTTTAATTTTAGGATATCAAAAAGGTTAACTTTTTTTACTGCATTACGTTTTATTGCATTATGCTATGGTGTATTGACGCTGTCTCTAGCTTTCTCTAAACTTCAAAATCGACAGCAATGCGGTTTGTGCTGGTTTCTTAACAGTTTCTTAAGAATGTAATGCTGTTATTACTTAAGTTTTTATCTCTTCAATGATATGATTTTATGAATTTGTTTGTTTTCTTAAGAGTCATTTGTGAGCGGCTGTTTTTATTTTCAGTCGATATTATTGCAGCTTGAGGGATTTATGACAAAATATGATGTTGTCGTTATTGGAGGAGGAGCTGCCGGTTTAATGGCTGCTGGTCAGGCAGCTGAGTCCGGAGCAAGAACTCTTCTTATTGAAAAAATGCATAAACCCGGTCGCAAACTGTATATTACAGGCAAAGGTCGCTGTAATCTTGCTAACCAGGCCCCCCTAAAGGAGTTTGTTGAACAATTCGGTTCCAATGGCCGTTTTCTTCGTCAGGCTGTTTCCGGTTTTTCTTCTGAAAGTTTGGTTGCTTTTTTCAAGGATAAGGGAGTTCCTACAGTTATAGAAAGAGGCGGACGCATTTTCCCTGCAAGCAGTAAAGCTTCAGACGTTCTAGATGCGTTGGTGAAATATATAAAAAAACAGGGCGTAACCTTGCTTTGTAATACTGAAGTTGATAGTTTAATTCTTGAAAATAATAAAATAAATGGCGTGTCAGTAGTTGATCGTTCTGCAGGAAATAAGAAGGTTAATAAACGAGATGAACCACTCCTGAAAAATTTTTTTTCAACTGCGGTAATTCTTGCAACAGGAGGGGCTTCCTATCCCGCAACTGGTTCAACTGGTGATGGCTACAGGATCGCAAAAGAAACTGGTCACAGAATCATTGATGTTCGTCCGGCACTTGTTCCTTTAGAAACAGATAATCAATATGCAAAAAAATTGTGTGGTCTCAATTTAAGAAATATTAGGGTTAAACTGCTTGTTAATGAGAAGAAGGTGACAGATGGATTCGGAGAGATGTCTTTTATCAGATCCGGTCTTTCCGGTCCCGTTGTTCTTTCTTTAAGCCGTAAGGCAGTTGATGCTTTGATGAAGAAAGAAAATGTTGATGTCTCGATTGACTTGAAACCGGCCCTGGATGAGAATAAGCTGGATTTACGGATTTTGCGTGATTTCAATAATTTTGGAAAGAAACAATTCCAAACTATCCTTGAGAAACTTCTTCCAATAAAGCTCATTCATACCTGTATCCTTGCAACTGGAATCCCTGCTGAAAAAAATGGAAATCAGATTTCCGTAGAAGAAAGAAAAAGGCTTAAGTTATGGTTAAAGGATTTCAGGTTAAAAGTAACAGGTTATCGTCCGTTTGAAGAAGCAATTATTACAGCAGGAGGAGTAGATGTGGGAGAAGTAGACCCACGTTCAATGGCATCACGACTTAAGCCAGGACTTTTCATTGCCGGCGAAATACTGGATGTTGATGCAAAAACGGGCGGATTTAACCTGCAGGCAGCATTTTCAACCGGCTGGCTTGCCGGGAGGAGTGCAGCCTTGCAAAGCAGAACCTGTATAGTGGAATAAAGACAAATACAATATGGAATAATGGAGTTAAAACTGACGGACAATATACTTTCAAAGAACATATTCTCCGCTATGAAAGTAGTTTCAGATTTGATGGCGACAAATTTGGTTTCGCAATAGTAACAGGAGATATATAATCAGTTTGTTGTTTGTTTGCAAAAAAACAAAAATGAATTTATTTGGAAAGTGAATTAAAATTAGCAATTTATTACGAGTGTTAAACCTAAAAAGAATTATTAAGTCTACCGGCTATTCCATGTCTGGAGTTCTCATAGCTGTAAAAACTGAAGCTGCTTTCCAGCAGGAGTTAATAATAAGCTTGTTTTTATTACCCTTGGCTTTATTGATTCCGGTGTCGTTTAGTTTAAAAGCAGTCTTAGTGCTTTCAAATTTTGTTGTATTAATAGTTGAGCTGATCAATACCTCCATGGAAGAAATCGTGGACAGCCTGTTTGCCGGTGTACATCATTCTGCAAAAAAGGCAAAGGATATTGGGAGTGCAGCTGTGATGATCAGCATTATAATTTAATATTTGTTTGGCTTATTGCACTTGTTAAGGTTTTTTTCTATGGATGATAGCAGATTAGTATATTCAACGGATAAAGGCAGGGTTTGTTGCTCGTGTAGTATGCCTCTATATGAATGTACTTGTAAAAGCATGAAAAAGTCTAATTCGCAAAGTGACAGAGTTATAAAAGTTGGGCGAGAAGTAAAAGGACGTGGTGGGAAGGCTGTTTCAATAATAAGGGGAGTTCCTCTGGAATCATCTGAGTTGAAGCAGCTGTCTTCTGAACTTAAAAAGTATTGTGGGACAGGAGGATCAGTAAGGGGCAGGGAAATAGTTATCCAGGGAGATCAAAGGGATATTATCGTTTCTCTACTCCGTGAAAAAGGGTATAAAGTTATAAAGGCTGGAGGCTAAATCTGTTTGTTGAGAATAAGGAGGTTTTGAGACTATGTTTTTTGATAATAAACCATACACTCTGGACCGTATAGTCCGTATCGGTATCGGGGTCGGATTAATTTGGGCTTCAGTCAAGCTTTTAGGTTATTTGAGCGATGTTCTGATACCTTTTGCTATTGCAGTATTACTGGCATATTTAATGAATCCTCTGGTTGTTCTCCTGCAGAAGAAGATTTCCAACAGGCTTGTTGCAGTGCTGTTAAGCCTTACTCTTGTTTCCGGGGTGCTAATTACCCTGACAATATTGATTATACCGGCGATTGTAAATGAAATTTCCCAGATGGGCAGTATGCTTTCGGCTTTTGTAACGAATGCAAATTTGTCAGCTGAAGCTTCAAAACGTCTTCCACCGGATTTATGGCAGGCTATCCAGAATTATGCAGAAAGCAAAGAAGTTCAGGATTTTTTCAGGACTGAAGATTTTTGGAATATCCTGGAGGCTGTTGCCAAGAAAATATTACCTGGTATTTGGGGTGTTATTGCCGGAACAGCCAGTTTTTTCATGGGACTTATAGGGTTGACGATAATAGGGCTTTATCTTGTTTTTCTTCTTCTAGACTTTAAAAAGCTCAGCGCAGGATGGCAGAAGTTGATTCCTCCTAATTACAGGGAAAGTGTTTTAGGCTTTATTTCGGATTTTGAACGGGCTATGAGCCGTTATTTTCGGGGACAAGCTACCGTTGCTTCAATTGTAGGAATTATGTTTGCATTAGGGTTTTGGATGATTGGTCTTCCTTTGGGAATTTTGCTGGGTTTATTTATCGGTTTACTCAATATGGTTCCCTATCTTCAAATTATTGGTCTTATCCCGGCGTTACTGCTGGCAATAATGCGCGGACTTGAGTCAGGAAGCAGTTTCTGGATGCCTGTTAGTTTAACTGCAATGGTGTTTATTGTAGTTCAGTCAATTCAGGATACTATACTTGTGCCAAAGATTATGGGGCGTGTCACAGGATTGAGTCCCGCAATCATTTTGTTGTCACTTTCTATATGGGGAAAACTTCTGGGAATATTTGGATTATTAATTGCTTTGCCAATGACCTGTTTATTGTATGCTTACTATCAGCGCTTTCTTTCTGTTTCTGAAATTGGACAGGCCAGACTCTCTTCAATGGATGGAGCAGAGTAAAATGGCTGGTTGGGAGAAAACATAATATGCGGCTATCTGACGATAGTGATCCTTACCTATCAGATAAATCTTTTTCTGCCGGTCTTAAAGTTTCTTTTGAATATGATGAGCAGGATAAAAAGTACTGTTCAAGGATAGATATTTTAAAGGAAATGTGTTTTGGGAAGAGAGTGGTTCACGCCGGTTGTGTCGATCATGATATAGATACTATTATTAAGAAAACCAGGCGAGATAAATGGTTGCATGGGATTCTTTGTGATTGTGCCGAACGCTGTTTTGGGGTAGATATTGATGAAGAGGGAGTTAGATATATACATCAAACTCTCGGAATCTCGGATGTAGAATGTAGCAATATTCTGGAGTGTAATAATAAAGCATTAATGAATGAATCATGGGATTGTATTCTTATCCCGGAGGTTCTTGAGCATTGCGATAATCCAGTAGATTTTTTACAGAAAATTCATGAGAAGTTTAAAAGAAATATTCGCAGGATAATTCTTACAGTACCAAATGCTTTTTCCCGAGAAAACTATAGAAATACAAAAAAAGGTATTGAATCGGTTAACAGTGACCATCGTTACTGGTTTACTCCATATACGTTAACTAAGGTTGTCAGTCGTGCCGGATTTATAGTAGACGAATTAAGGATGTGTAGAAGCGGTATTATTAAAAAGAGAACTTTTCTAAAAAATCTTTATTACAGGACGCATCCTCTGGTTAGAAATGGAATGATATTAATTGGCAGTTTCAATAAAAAGGTTTGAGGAAAACGGATTTTATTTATTATCCTGACTCAAGAAATCGTTCTGCTTCAATTGCTGCCATGCATCCGGTTCCTGCTGCTGTGATTGCCTGTCTGTAAGTACTGTCCTGAACATCTCCTGCAGCAAAAACTCCAGGAACAGAAGTCCCTGTAGATTTCTCTTTTGTGATTATATACCCGGTTTCATCCATAGTAAGCTGATCTTTAAATATGTCTGTATTAGGTGTGTGGCCGATTGCAAGGAATATGCCATTACACAGAAGCACTGAAGTTTCCTGGGTTGTTACGTTCTTAAGTCGAATGCCTGTTACCATATCTTTACTAACATCCAGTATTTCTTCGACTACTGAATCCCAGACAATTTCAACATTCTGGTTTTCAAATATCTTGTTTTGCATGATCTTTGAAGCCCTAAGAGCGTTTCTACGATGTATAAGAAATACCTTTGAAGCGAATCTGGTAAGGAATATTGCTTCTTCAATGGCCGTATCTCCTCCGCCAACAACAGCGACAACACGATTTTTAAAAAAGAATCCGTCACATGTAGCACAGGCTGATACTCCCTTGCCTTTAAGGTTTGTTTCAGAATCAATACCTAGCCAGTTAGCAGATGCTCCGGACGCAATGATTACAGTTTCTGCTTTTATTTCCTGATCCCCGGTAAACAAAGAGAAAGGTCTTTTACTTAAGTCTGTTCTGTTTATTGATCCCTGAAGAATTTTTGTGCCGAATCGCTCTGCCTGTTGCCGCATTGATTGGATTAGCTGATTTGCATTTACTCCTTCAGGAAACCCCGGGAAATTATCAATTTCATTAGTGATTGTAAGTTGTCCGCCAGGCTGCATTCCTTCAATAAGCACAGGTTCAAGAGTTGCTCGTGATGCATAAACAGCAGCTGTTAATCCTGCAGGGCCCGAACCGATTATTGCAACTTTACATTTTGTTTGTGTTTCCATTAGATTTCCCTTATCTGAGGTTTCTTTACTATTCTTTTATTTTAGAAAGAAAATTATGGCAGTCTTCATAAAATTTTGTTAGTGGAAATCCAACAACATTATAAAAGCAACCGTCAATTTTTCTTACAAATACAGCACTCACATCCTGAATTCCATAGGCTCCAGCTTTATCCATTGGATTGTTTGTTGCGATATATCCATCAATTTCTTCTTTTCTTATATTCCGAAAAGTTACTGCAGTTCGTTCTACTCCGGAAAACATTTTGTTCTCATGAGTTAATACAACGGCAAAACCGGTAAAAACTTCATGAGTTCTTCCGCTGAGCTTACTTAGCATTGAAAAAGCATCTTTTTTGTTTGCAGGTTTTCCAAGAATTTCGCTATCAAGGACAACAATAGTATCAGCTCCTATTACCATGGCGTTTTCATAACGTTGTGCGGTTGCCAGCGCCTTTTTTACTGCAATACTCTCGGCTCCCTTAGAAGGTTTTGTTTCCTGGGGAATATCCTCGGGAACATTTGCCGGGTCTATGTCAAAGCTTAAACCTATCATATCAAGAAGCATGCGCCTTCGCGGAGAACGTGAAGCAAGAACAATTTTTCTGTTTTCAAATATCTCATGCAAAGCCATTTTAAAATCCTACCATTTTTTAGAAGATAATGGAGTTTCTCAAAACATAGAAAGCTTGTCAAGGAGCAGCGTGCATTTTCATGCTAACTTTACAATTTTATGAATATATGGTATATTCACTAAAAGTTGTCAGTTATTTCAGATCCATCTAATGAATGTATATATATAGGAGACGTTCTTTACATGAAAGACATCTGCTGCTGTGTGTTTCTTTTCAAAATTTTCCGGGTTTCATTACCTGTAATTTTATCTTTTTCCCTTATTGTTGATCCTTTTGTTATAGCACTTATGGGAGAAATTCAGGATGTAGGTAATATTGATAAAGGCATTCCAACGGTTAGTAATTATAGCGCACCTTTGTCTGTAGTGGATTTAACTTCGCTTAAACCAAGCGGAATGATTCTGGGAAAAATGTTTAAAGGAAGCGGAAAACAAAATCTTATTTTGATAAGAGATCTTCATTGTCAGGAAGAGGCACAAACAAAGATTGCTGAAGCAATTCAATATGCCAGAAAGGAAGGCAATATAAAACGTGTATTTCTGGAGGGTGCAGAGGGTGATGTTGGAACACTGTTCTATAAAGCTTTTCCAAGTGCATCCGTTCGTCGCAAAACAGGACTGGAGTTTATGCGTAAGGGGTATCTTTCGGGAGCAGAATTTGCTACCGTTAAACTTGGAATTTCCAATGGGGTTAGTCTTTATGGTGTGGAAGATGCCGCGTTATACCTGGATAATTTCAGATCTTTTCGCCATGTTAAGAATGAGATGGATAAGATTTCTGACGAAAATGAAAGGATAGATTTATTTCTGGATGCTGCTCAGAAAGATAACCTTTCTTCAGACCTGTATGCTCTTTTAACTTTAGATAAAAAAATACAGGAAGGAAACCTTGAACTCAAAGAAACGCTGACTCAAATAGGAAGCATTCTTGATAAAAGAGGATTGTCGCTTAATGGATATCCGAACTTGAAAAAGTTATATTCTCTTTTAAATGAAGATGAAAAGATAAGTCAGGAAATTGTTCAACATGAACAAACCGAGTTTATAAAGGATATGGAAAACAATCTTGAACCTGACCAACTGAAAAAACTGGTGGCGTTTACGCTTGAATACAGATTGGGGAAAAGAAACCTTGATTCGTACCTGAAGAAAACTATAAGCCTCTACAATCATGATATTGGAACCCGGTCAGATTTTATTAAGAAATATCCACAGTTGGCCAAATGGGTTGATTTAATTAAGAAAAGAGAACGCATTAACCTAGATGAATCATTCAACGAAATTTCAAAGTTTATTATTGATTTGATTTTGAAGATGGCGTCTGAAGAAGGCGTGCAGGATATTGTAAGTGTTTCCAGGCAATGGTACATGCTTCAGAAACTTGTAAAACTGGAACTTGATCGTAGGGATATGAGTTTAATTAAGGAAAATTTAGATGATTTTTTGGATATAAATGAATTTGATGCGAAGCTTCTGAAATTGAAAGCAAAATACAAACTCCCGTCTGAGAACATATATTTAACCGGTGCTTTATCATCTTTGGTAAAAGATGCATGGCAGTTTTATGTTTATGTTGAAAAACGTGACAATGTCCTTACGCGAAATACACTGGATAATCTAAAGAAAAATGAAACAGGCATTCTTATTACCGGTGGGTTTCATACAGAGGGAATACAGAAACTGCTTGAGGAAAAATCCATTTCATACGCTACATGGTCACCCATGGTTGCTTCCAGGACAGATACAGTCCTGTATGAAAAGATGATGCTTGATAAAAAGTACGACTTTGACAAGGTGGAGTTTTCAGAAAAAAGATTTGCTTGGCATCAGCAAACCGGAATGATCAGAAAAATGCTTTCTCCTCCTGTTAGGATGATTAACCGCATAAGCAGGCTTGTAAACCAGTCCGAAGATCCTGTTTTATCAGAAATGCATACGCAAATGGTTGAAACCTGGCGCCAGTCTGAGGGTAATGCTGAAGACTTCTGGCAGATGTTGAACGATTGGTTGTCAAGGGCAGAACTTGAGAAAACTGAGTGGACGTGGGACGGTTTTATTCAGCTTGTTCATGCAATTTCACCACATTCTGTAATTCTTGAAACGCTACAAAGACTCAGTCCGAATAATCCGGATGTAGCAGATTTAATGACTCGAATCCTCGGAGTTGTTGAAGAAAACGAATCAGATTCCGGGAAAAGAAAGGCACTAAGGACAATCTCTGAAAAATATTTTCAGGCAAGAGATAGAAAGAGAAAAGTCAAAAATCGAAATTTCGATTTATTGGCAGATATCCCGACTATTGAAGCATTAGAAGGCAGAGATTTAAAAGGCAAGAGGGTTTTAGTCAGAGTGAATATGAATGTGTCTTCGATTAATGGACGCATTGAAGACCCAGCTAGACTGGAAAAAACTGCCCAGATAGTGCGCTTCCTCATTAACAAGGGGGCAACCCCTGTTCTTTTCGGTCATAACGGCAGATGGAACATGGAGAAAGGAACGGATAACCGACAGTCTCTTGCTGATGCTGCTCGTTATATGCAGTCGATGTTTCCGGATACAGAAGTAAAATTTCATGAAGGTAGCATTCCAAAAGATACCGGGCAGGGTTTGACAATTGCACAATCCGATATTGAAATGGGTAAAATAAATATTCTTGAAAACGTTCGCTTTGCCGACGCTCACGAATCCGGAGATAAAAGAGACGAATTTGCAAGGTCTCTGATTGGCTTATCTGACGGTATATTTATTTTTGATGCTTTTGGAGACGTGGGTTCAGAAGGAGCTTCCGTTGAGGATGTCCCCTTGCTTGCTGGTGAGGTTTTTGCCGGGCCTGCTATGGTAGAAGAATTTGAAATGCTTCAGACTATGATGGAGGAAGGTTTTGACGGACTGATTTTTGGGGGAGAAAAACTTGATAAAGTCCCTCTTTTACGTGGATTGGTTAGCGCAATTAGTGAGGATGGTTTTGCTATAATAGGTAGCGGACCGTCTCCTACGCTTAACGGTGAGCAGTCTGAATTATTACAGGAATTACGCGGAGAAAGATCTGACAGGGTTCTTACTGCCGTAGACTACGCTGATGGAGAGACAACCTTTGATATAGGGCCGGAAACCCTGGCGGCTTTCTTGCATAAGCTGGATTCTCTACAGTCAGGTCAGACAATCCTGGTTAATGGAACAATGGGCTTTATGGAGCATGCCAGCGGAGCCTATAAAAAAGGTACTGAAGAAGTAATTAGCAAATTGAAGGAACTGGCTCAACGTGGGGTCCGAGTAATTGTCATTGGAGGAGATTCCAGCAAAAACGCGAGGAAATACGGGTTGGCCGATCAGGATAACGCTACCTTATTTACTGGCGGAGGTGTTCCGTTAAAGATTTTGGCGGGTGAAACCTTGTCGGGATTGGACGCGCTCGCAAAGGCTATCGAAGCCCCCTTCAAGCTTGGAGGAAGACCAACAATTCCAATCGGGGACACGGTATCCTCAGAAACAACTGGAAGAACTTCAGTGGTAGTAACGGATGCGGGACTCAGGGGCAAAGCTGCAGGATTGGATAAAACAAATGCTGACGAAAAAAGACAGATCAACCAGATTAAAGATGAATCCGACGGTTTAGCAAAACGCAGCTTTGAAGAAGTTGCTCAGGAGATGAACGTAATAGTTGTAGTAAGGGTTAGTGAAGGGTTCGGGCGCGACGAGGTTGCAGAGAGCCTTAAGGCAAACGATGTAATACTTCCCCCGGCTTTGCTTGGTGAGGCCGCTGCCGTTCAGAGGGCTATAGAAGAGGACGCAGAAGTATATATAGCAAGGGACGGTACTGAATACAGGATTGAAGATGCAAGTATAGATGTAATAGACAACACAAATGCATTTGTAGCAGGAACAGACGGAGGAACAAGCATAGCAGTATTAGGACCCGGGGTAAGATCTTTGGGTAATTGTCCTGACGATTATACAGACGGGATATTTACGCTGGTGCCGAAAGATAAGAGGCAGGAGTTTGTAGATAAGCCACTAGATCCGGAAGACACGGCAAGAGATCCAAAGAATATAGAACTACAGTTAAAGAGGATAGCGGATGCAAACGGGATAGGCATAGGGGACCTGGAAGTAGTGGTAATGCAAAGGCACAGGGAGATAAAAAGACTTGCTGCATTGACTGAACTGAAGAAAAGATTTCCGGGGCTTGTAATAAAGACGATAACAGATGGAACGGCAATAGAGTCTCTGGAAGCGAACTTTGGAAGAAAAGAAGGAAAACATAAGGTAGTGATGACGGTAGGAGGCGCGCCTGAAGGATTTTTTAATCTAGCAGTGGCAGGTGGAGGATTTAAAGAAGAAGGGGCAATAGGAAGTATAAGAATAGTTTCACAAAATGTAAATCAAACGAGAAGTGGTGTAAATGCTACAGATCTTAAAAGAAGGTATGATTTTACGGGAGTGAACGAGTACATAGAGATATTGCTTGCCGAATCTGTAAAGCTGTACAAGACGCCTGAAACAGAACAGATTGGACAGGTGCTTGAGGGTTTCCTGACATCGGCAGAAGATACGATAGGAATGAACTTTGAGAACATGCTTTTACTTGAATCAATAACAGATTTAGATCAGGTAGAAGAAGGAAGTGAACTAGACATATTTTTTAAAGAGCTGGAGAGCCTGAATCTTAGCAGGGAGAACTTCCTGAGAATATACAGAGCAACGTTAGTGAAATGTGCCGAGTACAATATCAGGAAGTTAAGACCTGAAGACTGGCTGCCGGTATTGAAGGGAGAAAAGCTGTTTACGCAGGAAGATGTCGAAGGTGTGGTAGACGGCTCCATGGCATTAATAACAGATGCTGCGATGTTCGGACAAAAGGGAGTAATCAGGCAGGAGGACGGATCTTATAAAGTAGTGATACTGCGTTTCGGCAGAAAAGAAGGACAGCTTGCATATGCATGGTTTGATGAAAAGACGTATAAATTAGGGCAAGAAGTAATCCCTGAAGAAGCGAAACAACATATTAAACAGATAAGAGCAAAGATGCAGGAGCATCGTAGTGATATTTTTGAAAGATATGATCGATTTGATACATTGTCACAAGAGGAAAAAGATAGTTTGCGTAGTGATATTTTATCACTTAACACAGGTAGATTACGATTATGGGGATTAACTGCATATCTTTCGAAAAGAGATTTTCCGTATTTTGAAGGAAGCGTTTTAAAACTGTTGCAAGGAGTATTTCCTAAATTTAATTTTTCTAAATATGATGTAGCGCTTGATTGGTCAACACAGACTGAAGCTATAAAATCTATTAGGCATGTTTTGTCTCAAAAAGCTCCTTCAGTTATAGAAAGGTACGATAGAATTGAGACTCTTTCGGATGATGAGCTTAGAATACTTCAAGACGATATCTATTCTATTGATACTAATTATTTAAGTTCTTGGGGAATGGTTTCAGCCTATGATATAAATAGAGCCCCATATTTTGAAGGTTCCCATGCAAAAGTTATGCAATCTGTTTTTCCACAAACAGATATTAATCCCCTTGGATATAAATATAATTGGCAAACACAAGAAGCTTCTATTGAATCAATCAGATTTGCAGTTTCAAGATATATGCCAGATATTATTAAAGATTATAACCGATTAGAAGAGCTTTCTCCTCAACAAATCGAAGACCTAAAAGAGCAAATTTACAAAATTTCCAGCGGTCATTTTGCTTTATGGGGTATGGCTATTGTTTCTTCAAAAAAACGCACGCCGTTTTTTGAAGGGAGTCATATAAATGCATTAATAACAGCTTTCCCGGAACTAAATCTAAATCCACTGGGTTTTTCTTTTGATTGGACATCGCATGAGAGAGCTAAAGAATCAATACGCTTTGCTCTTAGAAAGAATGTGCCAGAAATTATGGAGCGATATGCTGACATTGAAAACCTTGATGTTGGACAGATTGCAGCTTTAAAAGAAGATCTATATAAGATTAAAAAAGCACAATTTATGTTATGGGGTATTGGTGGTGCTCTTGTTAGAAAAACATCTCATTTCTATTTTGAAGGTAAGCACATGCATGCACTTGCAGAGATATTTGATCATCCACTTCTTAGTTTTTCTGCTGAAGAAATGAAAAGATATAGAAGAAGTATCACTGAACAGAGATTTTCATGGACAGGTAGTAGGAGTGAAGCTTTATCTAATGTTAAATATGCAATAAAAGAAAACAGACCTGATATATTCGAAAGATACGATAGACTTTCTGACTTGTCTGATGAAGAAATCGAAGAACTGAAAAGAGATATATATCAGATAAGATACGCACATTTTATGTTGTGGGGTTTAGTTAGGTCAATGATGGTTGAGTCCTGTCCATGGTTTGGTGGAAGTCATGTTCAAATTCTAAGAGAGCTTTTCCCTGAACTAGATTTAGACCCATTAGAATTCGGTTTGGATATTTCTACTAAAGAAAATGCTGTAAGATCAGCACGGCATATTTTAAGAAAAGAGGCCGATTCTATCATGAGGAGATATGATAGAATATCATCTTTAGGAGAAGATGAAGTACATAGATTAATGCGTGATATTTACGGAATAAAAGATAAACACTTTCGTGCTTGGGGTTTAGGGTCATTAAAAAACAAAAAGGATACACCATATTTTGAGGGGAGTTATATTAAAGCTTTGTTGGCAGTTTTTTCAGAGCTTCCACTTGATCCTTTAGTGTTTGCTAAAGATTGGACAACAAAGGAAAATGCTATTGCATCTGTCAGACAGACACTAATATTTGAAACGCCTTCTATACAGGAAAGATATGGTCGGTTAGATTCACTAACTCCACAGGAAATTGAAAATCTAAAAGCTGATATTTATTCAATTAATAGAAGTGATTTTGGTATATGGGGTATTTCAACTGCTTGTTATATAGGTAGAGTGCCTGCGTTTGAAGGCAGTTATATGAAAGCCTTGTCTGAGACCTTTCCTGATTTGGATTTGAATCCTTTAGGCTTCAAATTGGATTGGTCTTCAAAAGAAAGAGCCATTGAATCTGTTAGATATATTTTTGAAAGGGAAGCTCCTGAAATATTAGATTTGTATGATAGATATGACCAGTTAAGCCAAGGTCAAATTGAGTTACTAAAAGAAAAACTTTACGGGAGAACTGATGCACATTTTGACGCATGGGGATTGGGTGCTGCAAACATTAAGACTTCAGCACCATATTTCGGAGGTTCATATATAACTGTGCTTCAGGAAACCTTCCCTTTAGCGGAACTTGAAGCTCTTGAATTTTGGCT
>JAVCCS010000304.1 GCA_030765365.1 Candidatus Theseobacter exili | reverse complement strand
TCTGATGTCGATGCCAGAATAAAAACTGCTTTTTTGTTCTTTGCCAAACCAAGAGCTTTATGCGTTCCCAAAGCTCCGACCTTCAACGTTGGTATCGGCAGTTCCAAGTAATCAATAGGACTCGCCGGTGATGCAAAATGAAAGATGTAATCAATTTGTCCATCAATATACAGATACTCTGTTACGTCCTGTTTTATAAACTTAAAAGCTTTATTGCCGGCTAAATGTTCAATGTTTTTTACTGTACCGGTAATAAAATTATCCAGGCAAATAACTTGGAAGTTTTTTGATAAAAGAAAATCACATAGATGAGATCCCAAAAAACCTGCGCCTCCTGTAACTAGGCATGTTGCTTTTTCCACTGTTCATCCTTTCCAAAATTTTTGATTTGAGAGAAGGTTGCCACGTTATTAGCCACATATACTACCATATCTGTACTATTTGTAAAGAAACTGTTCTGCAAATTATGATTTCTCCTTTTGCTTTTATTGTTGCAATTTTTTGTTTTTTCCTGATGCTATTTTTCTCATGCTACGAATAGTATCTTGATCAAAAACACCTGAAAAATCCGAAAATACAGTATTATTTGTATATAATGGTTCTTCCAAAAGCTTCTCTTGTATATGAATAGACATGTTTGCAAAATCTTTACTTCCTGGTATTGGCGAATAAGCCGCAAGAAAAGCCTGTATCCCGCATTTATCGGTTAAAAAAGCTATGTCCTGTAAAACATCTTCCGGTTTTTGCCCGGGTAGACCCATCATTGTGTAAGCTCCTAATACTGCTGGTTGAAAATCTGCATCAAAAAGAGTTTCTACCGCACGAAGGAAAGCTTTTTCCGTAATCTTATTTCCTATATTCTTCTGAATAAGCCAGTTTGACGTTTCAAGCCCCAACCTAATTGTAACAGCACCAGCTTTTTTCATTAACTCCGCATTTTTGTTATTAAGAAAACACGCATGCAGTCCGTTTGGAAAATGTAATCTCAAATCCATTTCTGAGGAAACAATGCCTTTGAAAATGCGCTCGGCATGATTTTCAGAATTAACAAGCATTGCATCATCATAAAAAGCAATATCCCTTGTTTTGAATTTTTGCCTGTATTTGTTAAGTTCTTCCAGGACCTTTTCCGGCGAACGTTGTTTATACTGATTTGCTAATTTTCTTGAAACACAGTGACTGCAATTAAAAGGACATCCTTCGCTTGTACGAACAGCAACAGCTGTTTTATTCCCATAAAACTCATATGCCGGCAACACGTCTTCTGTGCTTAGACTGGAACCGTGTGAAATGCGCAGAAAACGTTCCAGGTTTGAAAAAACTTTCTCAAAATTAGTTTCAGAAATAACCATATCTGCCCTTGAATATTTTCTAGCATGTTCCGGATATAATGCAGCATAAATTCCGCCCAGAACCACGGGAACACGAGGATATCTTTTCTTTATAATTTGGATAACTTCAAATGCACCTGGATACCAATATGTCATCATGGAACCGACAAGAACCGCTTTGGGTTGTTTTGAAGGAAGTTGCTGAAAAAAAGATTCCTTTGAAATTCCATATCTAAAGTAAGGTCTATCTATATCTCTGAGAGACGCAGGTTTTTCTATCAAAGTTTTTTTGAACTTTCCGCACCCAAAGGAAGCATCCCTGTCCTTATCATTTCCCGTACCGAGGTCTTTCCGATTCATACAATCTATAAACCTTACGGACAGACCTCGTTCCTTTAAACCAGCAACAATTCGCAGCGGTCCAAAAGGTCTGACCCAACAATCGTACGCAGCAAAATCATATATCCAAGGATTTATGACAATAATTTCTTTTTGCACTCATTTCTCCCTTTTTGTATAGTTTAGTTAATCTAGCTCATAGTAACAACGGCTTTTCTGTCGCAAAGGCAGGCTAAAAACACAAAGAAACAGATGATTAACTATGGCTTTTTTTAATATAGTATATTCTATAACCTAAAAAAGATTGCACTTTGTAATATGAGAGAACAAGGTATTATTGAAGCGGTTTTAACGGAAGAACTAATAATCAAGATAAACAAAGTGAATTCATGTAAGGGGTGCTCCTTGTGCGGTAAAACACCGGGACAACTTTCTGTTCCACTTCCGGAAAAATATATTTTCAAACAAGGACAAAAAGTTGAAATTTTCATTAAACCTGTTCGAACAATGGGCAATGCTACAACTATTTTTATATTACCTCTGATTCTAATGGCAATCTTTGGCTTTCTTTTCACTGTTCTATGGACTACATTAGGTTTTTCTTCCAGCGAAGCATCAACTATTACAGGCTGTATAATTGGACTGAGTTTATTTATATGTATCCTCCCTTTTCTGGAAAGATTCTTCGGAAAAAAAGAAACGGTAACCGTAACGCCGATAATATAAGCAGAGGAAAGCGTAGAAAATGAAAAGGATTGAAAACTTTTTTCGATTGAAAGAAAACAAAACCTCTTTTTCTATAGAAATAACTGCCGGCATCACTACTTTTATGACGATGGCTTATATCATTATTGTTCAACCGGCCGTCTTATCCGGTCAAATGTTTGGATTAAAGACAGGCATGGATCTTGGTGCAATAATGACAGCTACTTGCCTTGCCGCTGCTCTAGCAACAATATTAATGGGTCTGTGGGCAAATTATCCTATTGCACAAGCTCCCGGTATGGGAGAAAACTTTTTCTTTGTTTTTACAGTAATTCCTGCTGCAAAAGAAATGGGAGTGGAAAATCCTTGGAGTACAGCACTGGGTGTTGTCTTCATAGCCGGTATTTTGTTTTTGATTCTTTCTTTAATACATGTGCGAAAACTGATTATCTCCGCCATTAGTCCAAGTCTTAAAAATGGCATTGCTGCAGGAATCGGTCTTTTTATCGCATTTATTGGGCTTAAAAACGCAGGCATTATTACCGGAGATCCGGGAACTCTTGTTAAGTTGAATGTTACCATTCCCTGGAAAGATCTTCTTGTCTTTTCTGTCGGGTTGTTTGTTATGGCAGCTCTTCATGCTAGAAAAATACGCGGTTCTATAATTTGGGGCATACTTTCCGGTTTATTCATCTCTCTGTGCCTGGGAAAAGTTTCTTTTTCAGGAATAGTAGCTGCACCACCTTCTTTAAAGCCAACCTTTTTAAAGTTGGACCTGGTTGGCGCTATTTCTTTTAAAATGTGGCCTTATATTCTGCTTTTTCTTTTCATGGATATATTCGACACGATAGGAACGCTTATAGGCGTTGGAGAGCAAGCCGGTTTTATCCGTAACAATCAACTTCCTCGAGCGAACAGGGCTCTTTTATCAGATGCTGTTGGAACGGTAGCTGGTGCTGCCCTTGGAACAAGCACCGTCACAAGTTTTATTGAAAGTGCAACCGGCGTAGAACATGGCGGAAGAACCGGTTTGGCCAACATGGCAACGGCTCTGTGCTTTTTATTAGCCCTTTTTTTCAGTCCCTTAGTAAAAATGATTGCTTTTTATGCTCCAATTACAGCACCTGCTCTTGTTCTCGTCGGAACGATGATGCTTTCGAATGTCATTAAAATTGATTGGAAGGATTATACGGAAGCTCTTCCTTCTTTTCTCATTCTCATAGGTGTTCCGCTAACCTATAGTATAGCTGATGGACTGGCACTTGGTCTTATTTGTTATCCCATAATTAAACTGCTTGCTGGTAAGTACAAACAGATACACCCTTTATGTTATTTTTTATGTCTAATATTTATAATAAGATACGTGTTCTTATGAGTTTGGATTCTTTGCTTTCATTTACCGAAAAAACTGCCAGAATTGCCGGAGAAATTATCTTCAAGGGTCTCCTTGCAAATCAGGAAATAGAAGAAAAACATCTAAATGATTTCTTTTTTTCCGGAAGTATTCTCGCTGCAACTCCGGGTATTCACAAAGAAATTCTAAAAATACTTAACCGCCCGTAAGGAAAGGGTGTCTATTTATTAAACAAAAAACCCTGTCTTGTTTTTCTTCTTACAAATTCTTCCTGTATCTTCTTTATAACAAGCCCTTTTCTCGCTGTCCAATCCGGTGCAATAAGCTTCTCCCCTCTTGCACTTCCGGCCAATCTTGCAACAAGAACCTCCGGAGAAGACTTTTCAAGAAAATCTACTACCAGGTTTACGTATACTTCCAACAAAACCGGGGAATATCTGCCTTCCCTATATAATTCCTCCATTTTTGTATCTTTCATTATATAAAGATGGTGAATTTTTATAAGCATAAGCTGTATTTTAGACAGGGTTTCTGCTGTATACATCATATCCTGATGGCTTTCACCGGGCAGACCCAAAATTACATGCACACCTACATTGATGTTCCTTTGTATTGCCCTTCCAACAGAATTTTCAAACTGTTCAAAACTATGCTGCCTGTTAATTTTTTTTAGAGTTACATCATGAACGCTTTGCAATCCAAGCTCCAAAATTAAAAATGTTCTTTTATTAAACTCTTCCAGCAAATCCAAAACATCGTTAGAAATGCAATCAGGTCGGGTTCCTATTACAAGTCCTACAACATTTTTGGTATCTATTGCTTCCGAATAAAGTTTTTTCAAAACAGGTATTGCTGCATCTGTATTTGTGAATGGCTGAAAATATACTAAGCTCTTTTTAGTTCCATATCTTTTAGATAAAAACTCCTGTGCCGTTTGAATTTGTTGCGAAACAGGAAGTATCGATGCCTGTCTTTCCGGGCCAGCCCCTCTTTCATCACAAAAAATGCATCCATTTTTTGACAGGCGTCCGTCTCTATTTGGGCAACTAAACCCAGCATCTACTACAGCTTTATAGACTGAAAAACCAAACTTTTTCTTTAAAAACCCGGCAAAACCATTATATGGAACATTATTCATAAAAACCCTCTTTGAAAAGAAAAGGTGCTTTCTTACCTTTGAAAAACCTGTTTTTCTTTTGATTTTAAGGCTTTTCTTTGTCTTATAAAAGAGTATTCTTTCCTCTTTGTCTCTATATGCATTTGTTTATAACTTTCCCTGTTTTTCTCTTGTCCACAAGTATTCTGTTTGATATACTTCTTTAGTATTTAAGACGACAATAAACCTTTCTGTGGATTTTTTGTGGATAACTTGTTAAAAAACCCGATTTTTTTTGTAAGTAATTGATTATTAAGAGTTAAAGAAAGCCCTCGAAAAGAGACTTCTACTCTCACTTACTTAACAGATATAAAACGCGTTCCGATGTTTTTTTATACTGCAACCGATTTATATCAAACCGGTTATGTTGAAACACATGTTTTGAGAAGGTTGTTTTCAGGCCGTTTTATTTTAATGTGTTTTCAAATTTAAACCTGTTTTATTATTATTGCGGTGTTAAGCTCGATATGCTTTGTGGATAACTTGAGGAGTTATT
>JAVCCS010000203.1 GCA_030765365.1 Candidatus Theseobacter exili | reverse complement strand
TATTGCATTATAAAATATATATCTGTAGAAGAAAATATAAAAACAGGTGATGAGGTATGTACTTCTGGAAAAGGAATATATCCTGAAGGAATAAAAATCGGTAAAGTTTTCAAAATAGATAAAAAACCGCATGATATTTTTCAGATTATATATGTCCTTCCTTATGCAAATATCCAAACACTGGACAAGGTTGCAATAATTAAAGACAAATAATGAAACTATTTATCTGGCTCTTTCTTGTCCTGTTTTCCATAGTTTTTCAAACATCTGTTTTTAATAGACTGGAAATTTTTGGTGCAAAACCTGATTTATTGCTGATTCTGATAGTCTATGCCAATTTAGATAAAAAGATATATAAGGGACTGTCCTTTGCATTAATCGGCGGTATTTTCGCAGATGGATTTTCAGGAACTATTTTTGGTATACAGCTTATTTGTAAACAGGTTGATGCATTCATCACTCAATTTTTATCCAGAAGATTGTTTATTAACGAGAAATTTGTGAAAATTTTAATAATAGCAATAGTTAGTCTTGTGGATAGGATAGTATTGTATTCAATATCTGTTTTGTTGAATCAAAACATGGACACATTTCTATATTTGGCAAAAAACACAGTAGTTATTGTTCTATACAACGTAATGGTCAGCATTGTTCTCTTCAAGGTTTTTGATTATGTTTTTTCATTGGGGGATAGAATCTACAAAACATGTTACGCAATAAAAAAGAAACTTCGTGATTAATTCTGTCATTCTCCAATTTTCATATTGTAGGGGCGGGGCTTGCCTCCGCCCTTTTTTCTTTTTGTCTATTTTTATTGAGGTTTTAAGCAATTCTTAGTATAATAATTTTAAAGTAGAAGTGACTGTTAAATGATTAATGAATAAGGAGGTCAAGATGAAAACACCACCATTACCTAGTCGAAAGGGAAAAACGACACGTCGAAAGGATATTAACGGTAAGCCCATGGTTTATACCGTCGAAGATGAAATTGTGCGCATTCCGAAATCCAACCAGGAGAAAGCAATTTATCTCCAGATGCTCTCGCACAAGGAAGGGAGGCAAGAGATGCGATTGTGCTATTACATGATTTGCAAGAATGGAAGAAGAAAGGGAAAGTGGCTTTTCGGGCAATTCGCAACAATGATCGAGAAGGAAGATTTCGAGTATCTGATTGGAGAGGCGATTAAGAGAGGCTGGATTACGCCGCCGTCTTAAAAGCTAAAAGGGAGAATTGAACTTATATGAGATGTGAAAATGTCATTGCGAAGAACGAAGTCTTGAAGCAATCTCATTCGTTATCCTCCGACTTGCTCGAGGAATCTGGCAGGGGACAGGCATGCCTGTCCCTTTCTTCCTGCAGAGACAGATTAAACAAACATTCAGACATTTAAAAATGATATAAAGGGAAATAAGAAAAATGAAAGGAGAAAAGAAAATGAAGAATAAAAAGTTGTATTTATTAGTGTTAGTTTTAGCTCTAGCTCTAGCATTAAACTTTATCCAAGCAACAGACGTGAGTGCTGCAGCTCAGTTTGAGGATTATAAGTGGGGTCAGCGTTGGATTGACACTGCAAATGACCTTCAAGAAAAGGGGAAAGACAATATATGGTGCGGTCAAAGGAGTAGGTGGTCTAATAACGCGAGGGTCTGTTATAATGATACAATTTTAGGTAACCGCTGTAGCGTGACTTTGAACTTTACGCCAGAGACCGAGTTGCTTTCGAGCATAGAAATTGAATGGGCCTTCTCCATCCCACCGCCAGAAGATTTGATAGCAAGGCTGACTACAAAATATGGCACGCCTCAAAAATCTAAACAGTATCAGAAAAGATTGAAACGGTATCAGAAAACATTGATACGAAACCAGAAAAGATTTAAACAGAATGAGATAGGATTTACATGGGTTTTGCCAGGCTTTGTCGTGAAACTTGGTGGCAACGAAACAGGGAGCACCTGTTTGTGGTATACGAATGTGAAGCTCACTGAAAAAGGTGTCCAGGAAGCAAAAGAATTGGCAGCAAAAGCAAGAGCTAAAGAAATAGCAAAAGACAAGAATAGATTTTAATGTTGTTTAGAAATTAGCAACTTACGAATAGAAGGATTTATGAGGGATAGAAAGGGTTGTTGGCTAAGAGTTGTCAATTAAAAGGAGGCAAAGAAATGAGAACCGAGTTAAAAAAAGGCGAAAAAAAGTTTTTAGTACTTAAGAAACATTGGTTAGTTTTAGTAATGCCTGCATTAATGTTGGGGCTTTTTCTTCTTGTGACAGCCATATTCTACGCTATTGGATCAGAAGTCAGGGTGGTGGTGGGGAATAAATCTTTGTTTATCACTCTTGTTGTTGCTCTCTATTTTGCCTACAAAATATTTGCAAGGAATTTGATATATGGGTGGTGACGAATCTAAGGGTTATTGATGAATATGGAGTATTTTCACATAACGCAAAAGAGAGTCCTCTTGACAAGATAAACAATATATCTTACCAACAATCGTTGTTTGGGAGAATTTTTAATTACGGTAATGTTCAAATCCAAACTGCTGCTGAAATGGGAGCTACAACAAATAAATTCGTCACTTCTCCTAAACTTTTGAAGGATACTGTTACTAAATATCAAGATGAGTACAAGCAAACTCAGATTGCAGAACAAGCTCAGAAGTTAGCTCAAGCTATTACAGGTGACAAGAAGTCTGAAGCAGACACCAAAGAGTGTCCCTATTGTGCTGAAATTATCAAAGCAAAGGCAAAAATATGTAGGTTCTGTGGAAAAGAATTGGAATAAGAACAGAAGATTTTATCAGACAAATTAGGGGGAAAATAATACGGAACAAAAAGGGGACAGCGACCTTTTCTTAAAAAATCCAGACAAACCTCAACCATTTTGATTCCTCGATTTAATCGTAGAATGACAGACGAGATTGGGCTCAAAATATTGAGCCCCTACTACCACATCACGAAAGCAATCGGGATTCGCAATGACAAATCCAAGTGGACAGTCGCAAGGGCTGTCCCTACAATGCTGTTGAATAATAGATAAACCGCCAGCTAAAGCAGACGGTTGCGGTGGAGTGAACAATCAATAGTGGAGATTTTGGCAAAATTAAATATGGGATATGGCTGATTTGTATGATACAATTTGATTTGGAGGTGTAAAAATGCATATAAAAGTTATCTTGGAACCAAGCGAAGAAGGTGGCTATACGGCTGTTATTCCTGCTCTTCCCGGATGCGTAAGTGAAGGCAATACACGAGAAGAGGCTATAAAGAACATCCGTGAAGCAATGGAACTTTATCTGGAACCAGTAGAAGATGACTCTGTTTTTGCTTCTAATTCTGAGCAAGTAGAAATTGCTGTATGAGTAAGGTTCCCAGTGTAAATTACCCACAAGTCATCAATGCCCTGCATCGCAATGGATGGATAATAGTTCGTCAGAAAGGTAGTCATATCAGATTGCAGAAACGTCTTCCTAACGAGACACTTAAGATTATTATTCCAGCTCACCGCCCAATTAAGAGATCAACGCTTTCGCATATATTGAAACAAGCGCATTTGTCTGTAAAAGAATTCATTGAACTATTATAACAGCTGCCTAGATTCCTGCTAAAAATCTGCAGGAATGACAAAAGAGATTGGGTGCAAAATATTGAGCCCCTACTTCTGCGCCCCGAATGCTTTCCATAAAACATGTTATACAATAAAAAAGAGACTGCGAATATAAAGAGAAGAATAAAAAACGTTGCCTGGATATTGCTGGCATGTTTTTTGATTATTATCTTTCGTCTATGGTACTTACAACTCATAAAAGGGTCACAGTTCAAGGATCGAGCAAAATCCAACAGGATACGTTTAGTTCATATCAATGCCCAACGAGGCTGCATATATGATAGATATA
>JAVCCS010000137.1 GCA_030765365.1 Candidatus Theseobacter exili | reverse complement strand
TAATACCTGTGATGCTCTTCCCTCATTTTCACTTGAAAGTTCGAAGCATCTCAGATCCAGACTATTGTTGCTTTTTAGACAGCTTCTTAACAGGCCTGTGACAGATATCACCCTAAAACTTGCTGCTGTATTAGAACTTACTCATAATACTTCGCTGGTTTTTGATGATTTGATCGATTACAGTGAAGGCAGAATGAACGAAAGGGTTGGTTATAAAGAAGATAACAAGGGACAGGTTCTTAGAACCGGCCTTATGCTTTACAGTGGTATTTACCGTGTGCTTTGCAGTCTTAATGATATTAAGTGGGTAGATAGATTCAGTAAGGTTATTCATGAGATGAGTGTTGGAGAGGTATCTCGTGGTGTTTTTTGTGCTGCTGGAGAGAGACCTTCTATCGAGAAATATACCGAGGCTATAAGGGGAACCACTGGTTCTCTTTTCGCTTTGTCGGCACGTATGGCTGCTCATGAGGATGACGATAATGAGAATTCTGCTGTTAAGCTTTATGAATTTGGCAATTGTCTTGGATTGGCATACCAGATTTGCGATGATTTGAATGATATGGCTGAAGATTTTAGAAATGAGTTATGGACTCTTCCTTTTATTTTTTCCGCTGATGACGGAAAAACAATTTATTCAGGTAACGGTAAATTGCCGATGATCGAGGTTTTGTCCAGTGGCGCTATCAGCAAATGTATTAAATTGTTAACTGAAAAATTGGATTGCTGTAAAGAGATTATTTCGGAGTTTGGAAACCCTGTTGCAGCAACAAAGGTCCTGGGGCTTTGTCAGTGGATGGAGTCTGAAGCAAGAAATCTTTCAGGAGAATAAGTTATGTCGGATAAGGTGCCTATTTCCATTGTGCTTTTAGTGAAAAACGAAGAGAAGTATATCCAGAAAACTCTTGAGAGTGTCAAGTGGGCTCAGGATATTATTATCGCGGATGATGAAAGTACCGATAGAACCGTTGAAATCGCCCGTCAATATACGGATAGAATATGTACAAAAAAAATGGATATTGAAGGTGCTCATCGAAACTGGGCATATTCTTTGGCAGAATGCGACTGGATTTTAAGCCTTGACGGTCATGAGGAAGTTACAAAAGAGCTTGCTGATGAGCTTGCCCGTTTTGTTGTAGAGGAAAAAGAACTTATTGCAGGATCAATTCCTATCAGAATTTATATTGGCAAGCATTGGGCGCGTTACGGTGGATGGTATCCAGCTAATAAAGTGCGTCTTTTAAAAAAGGGTGAGTTTAAATACGATGATAAAGCTAATGTTCATCCACGCGCATTTTATAGAATGCCTCCGAGGTATTTAAAGGGTGACATCATTCATTGGGGTTATGAAAATTTCGAACAGGTTTTTAACAGTATTAACAGACAAACTACTCTTGAGGCAGAAAAGATGTTTGAAAGCGGTAAAAAGTTCAGTGCTTTTACAATGTGCAGAAAGGTTATTCACCGCTTTTTTAAAAGTTTTATTCTTAAAGGGGGAATACGCGGGGGCGTTATGGGGTTTATGGTTGGTGTGTTTGTTGCGGTATATCCTCTTTACAGTTATTTAAAGTTGTGGGAGTTGGAGAACGAGCGAAATTAGGTTGAAAATCGATTGCCTGCACTATAGAATATATTGAAAAAAGGAGTGAATAAAATGCGCAAAAGCCTTCTGTTTCATTTGCTTTTTTTCCTTGCAATAGCTGTTCCGGCATTGTCTATGGGGTTTGCTCCCAAAGACTCCCCGGTAATTGACAGGGCGTATTTTGACTATATTATTCCGGTTTTGGTTTTTGGTTTGTTTCCACTCGTTTTTGCGGTATTAGTGCTTTTATCACGCTCAGAAAGACACAAGGGTGTTTTGTCGGAAATATACCTGATATTTTTTTTATATCTTTTTATTAATATGAGTGTTTGGTTGTTTTTAAGATATTTTGATATTTCAAACAGAATCTTGTTTTCTTCAGTTATGCTTATGGTATCCGGCATAATTTTAATATTTTTTGCTTTGTTGAAATGGGTCGTTTATAAGAGATCATTAAAGGTTGAATCAATTCACTGGCAATGTCATTCATGTGGTGTTAACAATGCCATGACCCAGGTATGCTGGCAATGCGGGGAACCTCGGGTGATGGGGTAGAGATGTTTTGATGCTAGTTCCTGAACTTATTCTCAAGAAACGAAATGGTGCTTCTCTTTCCGAAAAAGAGATTAGTTTCCTTGTGGAAGGGTATACATCCGGGATCATTCCCGATTACCAGGTTTCAGCTCTTTTAATGGCAATTTATTTTAAGGGACTTGATACTCAAGAAACAGCTTTTCTAACCAAATCAATGATGGAATCAGGATCAGTCCTTGATCTGTCTTTTCTGGGTCAGCGCTGTATTGACAAACACAGTACCGGAGGTGTTGGAGACAAGGTTAGTCTTGCGCTTGCGCCATTAGTAGCCTCTGAAGGCGTTGTTGTTCCTATGATATGCGGAAGGGGTTTGGGCCATACCGGGGGTACCCTGGATAAGATTGAATCTGTCCCAGGATTTAATACAAGACTCCAGCCGGATGAGTTTTTACGACTTTTGAAAAATAATGGTCTTGCTATCGGCGGACAAACAGGTGAATTGGCTCCAGCTGATCGGAAGCTTTATGCGTTAAGAGATGTTACCGGTACGGTTGATAGCATTCCATTAATTGCTGCAAGTATTATGAGCAAAAAATTTGCTGAAGGTGCTCATGGATTTGTTTTCGATGTTAAGGTAGGGGCCGGTGCTTTTATGAAAGATAAAGCTCGTGCTATGACTTTAGCTGAAACCCTTGTTTCGATCGCTAAGGAAGCTGGCAGAGATGCTGTTGCGGTTTTGACTGATATGAACCAGCCTTTGGGTTTTGCTGTAGGTAATGCACTAGAAGTTTCCGAGACTATTGATTTGTTGAAAGGCGGAGGTCCGGCTGATTATAGAGAAGTTTTATTTGTTCTGGCTTCACATATGTTTGTTCTTGGAGGACGTGTTTCGTCCACTCAAGAAGGCCGCGCTTTATCTGAGCAGGTTCTGAATAGTGGTCAGGCACTGGAAAAGTTTCGTCAGATGATTGAATCTCAAGGCGGTGACGGGCGCGTTGTAGATGACGATAGTATTCTGTCTCCGTCACCTTATTCAACAATGATTCAAAGTGATAAGGACGGTTTTATTACTTCTATTGACGCATATGAAACAGGAATGGTTTCAATTCTTCTTGGTGCCGGGCGTCAGAAAAGTGAGGAGGAAGTTGATCCAGGGGCTGGAATTGTATTTAAGAAAAAAGCAGGAGATGCTGTCAGTAAAGGGGAAGCTGTTGCAGTGATTTATAGCCGAAACAAGGATGTTTTAACTGTTGCTGCTGAGCGTCTGCTAAATGCATGTGTTGTTAAAAATAGGAAGGTTTTTCCGGAACCTCTGGTTTTAGATGTAATAAAGGGCTGATATGAACTTTTTACGTAAACGTGTTTTGCCTTTAGCCGTTATTTCTGTTGCTGTTTTTGATTTAGCTGGTCTCTGGATGCTTTTTGATAATGCTCAACAAAACAAGAATGAAAATTCTTCTGCTCAGCTTGTTCCGGATTATTTGGCTTGTGGTCTGGATATTGATCCAGCACCGGAAAATCTGGTTTCTCCATATGTTGTTCTTCCTCCGATGTCAGTCAAATTTTGTGAAGTTCCGCCTGAAGATCTTAAGATTGATCTGAATTCAGCAGGCATTGAAGAGTTACAGATAATTCCCGGGATTGGTCAGGTTACTGCCAAAAAGATTATCCATTGGCGTGATGAGCATGGGCCATTTGAATCGATCGAACAAATTCTCAAGGTTTCCGGTATTGGATTAAAGAAGTTTGAAAGTATGAAGAGATGGATGACTGTGAATCATCCAGGCAGGGGAGGGGCAAGTAGATGAGCCGGATGTTCAGAGCATTTATTACTCTATCTTTGGCCGGTATCCTCATATGGTCTTCTGTTTTGGGCAAGAAAGCTAAAGCCAGCCGCAGCACTGAAGAAAAAGATGTTTCCCGCGCAATTTCTCAAAAGTATTTTTGCAGAGAACTTGATGAAAAAGGGATTCTTATGGTTGCTTCTTTGGATGTTGGTCAGGGTGATTCTGTTGTTGTTCGTGCTCCGGGCGGAAAAACGCTGCTTATTGACGGTGGTCCAAGAGGTAACGGAAAATATTTAAAAAATGCAGGTGAAAAAGATGTTATACCTTTTCTTAATTCTTTGGGTATTGAACGAATTGATGTAATAGTTTCTACGCACCAGGATAATGATCATTTAGGAGGTCTTATTCCCGTTATTTGCCAAATGGATGTTGGATGTGTTTATGACAATGGTAATATGCATGTTTCTTATACATATGAATCATACCTTAACGCACTGGATAAGAAGAAGATCCCGGTAAAAATTGTGACTTGCGGTGATCGTATTGATTTAGGCAATGGCGTTCATTTGCAGGTTCTTTCACAATTGGGTGGAACAGAGTTTGAAGGTAACGAAAATTCTATCGTTCTCAAGCTTGTTTATGGTGATGTCAGCATGCTTTTTACTGGAGACATAGAGGAAAAAGCTGAACGGGCTTTGATTTGCAGCTGGGGAAAAAATTTAAGATCCAATATTTTGAAGGTTCCTCATCATGGATCAAAATCATCTTCTTCATGGTGGTTTTTAGATATTGTACAACCTGAAACCGCGTTGATTTCTGTTGGTAGGAGAAATCCGTTTGGACATCCTGCTAAAGAGGTATTAAACAGGTTGGAAGCATCTGACAATAGTGTTTTTAGAACAGATGTTCATGGGAATATTGCAGTTTTCTGTAACGGAAAAACGTATTCTGTTTCCATGGAAAAAGGCAGTCCAATAGCTTTATCGATTCAAAGTCTGGTAGATTAATCTACTACAATATTCTTGCTAAAAGACTAGCGCTGTATTAATTGCACCTACTACGTTATTCGGTAAAATTAAAACTGTTTATAGCCGTATTAAATATGTCTGTATTAAACGTGTCGAAATCTGCAGTATAAGCAATCATATACAGGGCATCTTTGTGATAAAATATTATTTGTGCCTGGCGTAGCGTTTTGCCATTATATGAGTATTTAACGTCAAACATTCTAGCATTACCCGCAGGAGTTGTTAGATAATCATCTCTTCCGATTGCAAAGCCCGGCGCCGATGAAAGGTCATTTAATATCTGCTGTGAAAGCATGTCGATAGCTTCTTTAGGCTGTGGTTCTCCCGGAAAAGATACAGGAATTTTTTGTACGTTTAGTGAGTTCACAGGATCGTTTTGAGGTGTTTCAACGATAATATAAACAACTATATCAGTTTTGTTATCTCCGGGTAGCCATCCTGCAGGAGCTTTAAGATAAAATTTGTTTACTGGATCAGAATACACATTGTATTCAACTTCTTTTTCCGCGTTTGCACTTTGAATTAAGCCAAATATCGGGAAGAGTACAGTGAAAACAATACATAATGTTTTTTTCATTTTTACCTCCTGGATTTGTTTTTGTAATATCTTTGTTCCTTTTTACATTCAAGAAAGAGTGTTGTCTATAACAATTTCAGATTTTAGGTTTTTTTTGTAAGTCGTTGATGTTCTCTATCTTTCTGATATATAATCATTATTTCTAAAAGATGGATTTTTCAAGGGTCTATTCATGAATAGGGTAGTTATTATTGTGTTGGATAGTGTCGGGGCAGGGGCTTTGCCGGATGCTTCACAATTTGGTGATGAGGGTGCCAATACTCTTAAGCACGTCGCTGAAGGAGTTGGAGGTTTAAATCTTCCTAATCTGGGTAAAATGGGTTTAGGTTCTATGCTTTCAATTAAAGGTGTTCCTGAAGAAAAAAATCCTTTAGCTTGTTTCGGTTTGTTAAAGGAGCAGTCTCCCGGAAAGGATACAACAACAGGGCATTGGGAGCTTGCCGGAGTTGTTAATACTCAGCCTTTTCCTGTGTATCCGGAAGGATTTCCTGATGAGATTATGAAAAAATTTGTTAAGGAAGCTGGGCGGGGTTTCTTGTATAACAGGCCTGCTTCTGGTACAGAGATTATTAAACAGCTTGGTGCCGAGCATATGAAGACAGGAAAACTTATTGTATATACATCAGCTGACAGTGTTTTTCAGATTGCTGCGCATGAAGAAGTTATTCCTCTTGATGAGTTGTATTCGATTTGTATTAAGACACGTAATTTTTTGCATGGTAAGCATAGTATGGCAAGAGTCATTGCCAGGCCTTTTGTCGGTGAACCGGGAAATTTCAGGCGTACACCGAACAGACGGGATTTTTCAATGTCTCCTCCATCGGAGACGTTGTTAAATCGGATCAACAAAAAAGGAGGCAAGGTTCTTGGAATTGGGAAGATTCGGGACATTTTTAACGGGTCAGGAGTTAGTGAATCTATTCATATTGATAGTAATTCTGACGGAATAAGCAAGTTGATTGAGTTTATTCCTCAGGTGAAGTTTGACCTGGTTTTTGCAAATTTAGTTGATTTTGATATGAAATACGGACATAGAAATGATATTAAGGGATACGCAGAAGCGCTTGAGGAGTTTGACAGGGCTCTTCCTAGTATTGTTGCAGCGTTAAGTCCAAAAGATCTTTTGATTATTACTGCAGACCATGGTTGTGATCCGTCTTATCCCGGAACCGACCATACAAGAGAGTATGTTCCTGTTCTTGCGTTAATTAAATGTGTTGGGAAAGGAATTTCGCTTGGGATACGTGAGAGTTTTGCTGATGTAGGGCAGACTGTTGCCGAATATATGGGTGTTGGAGAACTTGATAATGGAAAGAGTTTTTTGGAGTCTTTAAACATAGAGTGACGATGAAATAACAAAGCCAATAGTGTGTAATGTTTTTTGGATATTTTTTAAATTTTTCAGATATTCTGATTATCAATAACAAATAAATGATAAATAAACTGTCAGGTGCATTATGAAATGGGATGACGTTACGAATAATATGATTACTGAGTCGGTGGATTTTGTTAAAGACAAAATCCCGGGAAATGTTCGTGTAGGTATAGTTACAGGGTCGGGTTTGTCAGGTATTTCAAAATATCTGCCTGTTTCTTCGGAGATTTCTTTTGATGTTGTGCCTAATATGAAGATGCCAGGTGTACACGGGCACAAAGGATCTTTTTTGGCAG
>JAVCCS010000041.1 GCA_030765365.1 Candidatus Theseobacter exili | reverse complement strand
TACTGACTACCCATAAATATCTTTATAAGGAAAAAAAAATAAGGACCGCTCTAAAAACGGCCCTTATTCTCTTTATATTTTTTGTTTATTTATTATATTGAATACTCTTCCTTAATAGTTCCAATAAAATCCCTTAATCCGTCATAATCATGGTTTGCCTTGAAATCGTTGATTTTCTTAATAATCTCGGCAGCCTCATCCAATTTTTCCACGTAATATGGCGGCAGAATATTTAATTCTACTAAGCTGGCAGCTAAATTGTCGATAGATATCAGCTCATCCAGTATTTCATACCTTAAATTATAAAGCTCTTTAATTTCAGGCATTTTCTGAATATTCTGAAAAGCTTTAATGCATTCCTGAACACTTTCATTTTCGCAAAGCTCTTCAAGAACTCTTATTTCCTTCAACTCATTTTCCATGTATCCAGCAAGCTGCTTTCTGGCCACATATACATCCCAAGAGAGTTCCTGCAGAACGTCCAATTCATCACTATAAGTATTCGCATACTTATCAGCAAGATTGGCAAGTATGAGAAGTTTCGTAAAAATATTAGATCCCAACAAACTTTTTATATCATCTATTAACATCTTCGCCATAGACTTGCCCGTATCTCTGACTTCAGCATTCAGGAAAGCTTCAAGAGTCTGCAATTTTTCCTTCAAAACCCCAAGCTTTGTAATTATATCAGTAAAATCAATTGGATTGATTTCAGGAGGAGCCATGCCCTCATATGGCGTCCATCCGGCATTTCCACTGCATATTACTGCGTATCCAAAGCCTAACTTCAGAACATCTTCTCCTTTTAGACTGCGCCATAATCCATTAGTTGTATCCCAGGTAAGTATATCAACCACAAAACCGTCCCCGGCCTGCTCTTCAATACTTTGAACTAATACTGATGCCGTAGGAAATTGCTCTATATCAGGAATTGCAAGATAGTTCTCACCGGTTACAAGTTGTATTATCAATTCAGGGTCACGATAAGGTGTTACAGATTCTGATATTGGCCAGTTGAAGTTATCTTTCATCTCAACAAAATAGCATTTCCAGGAATCTACAGGAAATCCACTTTCAATAGGATAATCTGGTCCATATTTGCTCCATTCAGCAGTATCAGAATTCCAATAATTAAGTGCTTTAAAAGTATCGCTGATCATACACGTCAAAATATCTGTTCTTGGCGGCACTTTGTCAAAGGGGTACGCAACAAGATTGTCCCCCTTTACAAGATTGCACGTAACCCCTGCGCATGAGGCAGATACAGAATTTTCCCATTCTGCTACCTTGTATGCTACTTGTATCGACTTTTTTACCTTAGTTCCTTTTTTGTATTTGCCATTCTTTTTGAGTAAATATTCATATGCCTTAATCTTAATTTTTCTTAAGCCTAGGAAGGGAAGCTCGCTACTGTCTTTCATGCGATACAAACCATTCACAACACGCTTGAAGTTATTTTTTATTTTATAACTTCCATCACCTTTAATATATAACTTAACCCGCGCATTTTTCACAGTCGAGTAAGCTTTAACACGTAGTTTCTGACTCTCAGAAAGTTTATAAACGACACCTGATTTTGGATTTTTTATCTTTACTTTAGCCTGTGAAAGATTTTCAAAACAAAAAAGAAACAGCGTTGTTAAGAACAATACAGGTACAAAACATTTCCTCTTAAACATACACTTCATTTTTTTCTCCTTATAATAATATGTTTAATTAAATATTTCGTTTTAACAGATCATATTTTACAGATAAAGGCGGTTAAAGTCAAGAGTTAACGTGCTCATTCAGTAATTATGTTAACATATTCCTGAAATCTACGGGAACAGGCGCTTTTATGAATATTACTTCTCCATTAACAGGATGTTTGAATTCAATTGACCTTGCATGAAGAGCATGTCTGTTCATTGCAAGTTTGTTCATATGCATCTTAGAAACTTCTCCATTTAAGCTTTCAAGAAATATTTCTTCATTAGCTCCGTAAATTTTATCACCCAGTATGGGGCATCCTAAATAAGCCATATGCACGCGTATTTGATGAGCTCTTCCGGTTAAAGGTTTTACGCTGATTAAAGAAAGGTTCTTTTTTTTAATAATTTTAATGACTCTGTATTCTGTGATTGCATTTCTACCTGATCCCGTCTCCTTCTTAATCATCACATTTGATTTAACTGAATTACCTATTGGAACATCTATTATGCCGCTGTTGTGCTCAGGAACGCCTGAAACAATCGCTAAATATTTCTTTATGACATTCCTGTTTTCAAAAAGAGCTCCCAAAAGCTTGCGCAAATAAATTGTCTTGGCAACTAAAACAACTCCGCTTGTCTCCCTGTCTAATCGATGAACCGGCTGTAAAGGATCAGGATTCGATTTGTATTTAGACCTGAGCAAACTCACAAGATTATCTTTGAAATGTCTAGATGTAGGCGTGCATGCTAAAAAAGGGGGTTTGTTTATTGCTAAAACATTATCATCTTCATACAAAACATCAGGCATGATTTTGTAATCGTTTTCATAAATGAACGTTGATGGATCCTTAATCAAAGTTGACACCACCATGCCTTTTCTTACTTTGAAAGAAGGCTTTCTGTCTTTTTTGTTTACATATATCCCTCCACTTTCAATCATTTTTTGCAAATTATTTCGTGATCTCCATGAAATTCTTCTGCGCAACAATACATCTAATCTTAAACCGGATTCTTCATCAGACACATCTAATTGTAAATTGTTACACAATGTCGAAATCCTTATTATTTTTTATTTTATCGGCCATCCAGTTTAATTGAGAACAAATGCCGCGAATAACACGAACATCTCTTTCTTCAAGCCCACCTCTCTCAAATATTTTCCTAAATCTTCTCATAAATCTTTCCGGAGTACCCCTATTCAGAAAACCGGAATTAACCAAGGTTTCTTTTATATGTTCGTACATTTTCTCTATTTCATTTCTTCCTGCCAAAGAAATGCTTTGATTGTCATTTTTAATCCCTGACGCAATAAATATTTCATACGCAAAGATCATTACAGATTGTGCTAAATTAAGTGACTGATGCAAATCTCCTGTAGGAATAGCAGCGCTAAATCTGCACAAAGCCAATTCCTCACTTGTCAGACCTTTGTCTTCTCTGCCAAAAACGATTGCACATTGTCTACTAGTATTCTCAGAAACTAGATTAAATGCAGCCTCCTTAGGATTGAGAAAATGCCCTCTGGATTTCCCAAATCGTCTAGTTGTGCCAATCGCAAATGACATGGGTGCAACAACTTCTTTTAATGTCTCAAATGTTTCAGCATTCTGAAGTATGTCATGAGCGCCATAAGCCATTTTAGCAGCCTCCCCAGAATCTCCTTTTGAAGGATTAACTAAAATAAGTTTTTCAAGACCCATATTCTTCATTGCTCTTGCAACAGAGCCAATATTTCCCTGATATCTTGGCTCAACAAGTATAATATTGATTTTTCTAAGTAATTCTTTATTCATATCGTTCCTTTTTTACAAGAACCTGTTCCAGTCATTAGAATAATTATTTGGCATTATAGTTGCAATATGAATAGAATACATATGTATTTCTGATTTTTTCTTACGCCTTTTTAAATATTTTTGGACGCACCCATATCCAGTAGCAAGCGCAAATTTTGAATTTCTACTATAGTTACTTGTTTTTTTCTTTACCATTGAAAAGGACTTCAGGATATACTGTTTGATTAACAGCAAATGATACGCAAAACTGATAGATATTTCATTGTAATTAATTTACATTTTATCAGATTTGAATTTTTTTTATATTGAATTAATGCAAGGGTTTTGTCAAATTCGAGGAAACTAACATGAGCAAACATTTTGATAACAATTGCTATTTAAAACCACCTTTGATTTCCATAAGAAATGCAAACTCCGCATATCTAATAACTGACCCGTATCTTTTTAATATTATTGTTCAAAAACACCTTCTGACAACTAAACTCAAGTCAATTTTTGGAGTTATTAATCTTTATAGGCATCCCCAGTTTCCCGAACAAACTATTTTTGCAGGGCCTGCCCCGGGAAGTGCATTAACAGCTATTGCAATAGAAACTCTAATTTATTCAGGAATTAATGAAATAATTCAAATAGGCACTTGCGGAGATCTCACAGGAAACCGCAATCTGGGTGATATTCTAATTCCTTCCAAGTCTATTTCAGTTGATGGCATAGCATTAACCTACTCAAAAAACACAAACCTATTTTATCCCTCAAAAGAGCATCTTGATTGTTTCGAAAGCAAAATTAATGCTGAATCAAGTATAGTGGCCAGCACTGATGCTATTTTTCTTGAAACTTTCATCAGACTTCAGGAAATAATAGAATTGGGAGCTGATTCTATTGAAATGGAAAGCGCTGCCTCTTTCTGCGTTTCATCTCTTAGAGAAGTTAATTGCTCTAGCATTCACTTGGTTTCAGACAGGCTTGAAAAAAATAAAATTATTTCAGGATTTTCAAGAAAAAACTTTCGCACTAAATGTTTTTCTTTTCTTGAAACTATCACTCAATCCCCATTCCTTCTTCAATAGGAATAAGCAGAATACTTCCAATTTGATCACCAAGAAAATCAAGACCAGAATGCTTTAGTTGTCTCAACATTCTTTTAATTTTTTCTTTTTCTTTAATGACCGCACAAATTACTTTACAGTTTATCGTTGACTTCCCTAATTCTTCTCTAAATCCTGCAAATATCGGAAAATTATACCCCAATCTGCGACTTTCATTTACACCTGTCCATGATACAACATCCTTAACGCCGGCCTCCGTCAGCGCAATAAGTACTTCTTCAGCATGCTTCTCTATAAAAACATTAATTACAAGATAGTACATTATTCCGATTCCTTTTCTTTATCAGCAAATGCTTTAATGATAGCAGCACTAGTCTTTGCGTTAATAATTTTTCTTCTGAATTGGCTGTTCTTGAATAACAAGACTATTCTTGCAAGAACTTTTAAGTACTGGTCTCTCTGGGATTCATTTGCACCTATCATTATTATTATTGAAACGGGCTTTCCATCTAACGAATCATAGTCAATCCCTTCAGATTTTCTGCCAATTGCCATTACGAAATCTGTTACAGACGGAATTTTTACATGTGGCACGGCTATATGTATTCCTATTCCAGTACTGATTATTTTTTCACGCTCCATAATAGCACGGTAAAACTCATTTCTGTCATTCACTTGCTTTGCCTTCGATATTGCAAAAACTAGTTCTTTTAGAGCATTTTCCTTTTTTGAAGACATCAGGTCGATACAGCGTTCCTCGGAAAGCATTCCGGAAAGCTTAATCATAACTACTTCTCCTTTCGCAATTACGCCCACTTCATTTTTGAAGATTTAACTGTATTCTTTAACAGCATAGCAATAGTCATCGGCCCAACACCGCCTGGAACAGGAGTAATAAATGAAACCTTTCTTGACACAGTGTCATATTCAACATCACCAACAATACGATATCCTTTTTCAAGAGTACTATCATCTATTCTGTTAATTCCTACATCTATAACAACTGCTCCTTCTGAAACCATATCTGATGTAATAAATCCAGGTCTTCCTATAGCAGATACTAAAATATCTGCACCAACGGTTATTTCTTTAAGATTCCTAGTCCTGGAATGCGCAACTGTAACTGTGGCGTTTGCACCCGCAGATTTTTGCATTAATATTGCAGCCAAAGGTTTTCCGACCAGATTGCTGCGACCTACAATTACTACATTTTTGCCTTCAGGAGAACAACCAGATCTCATTAACAGTTCCTGAATGCCATATGGTGTACAGGACACAAATCTTGGTCTACCGGAAAGCAACAATCCGAGATTTTCAGGATGCAAACCATCAACATCTTTCAGCGGCGATACTGTTCTAATCACCTTGTTCTCATCTATTTGGCCAGGCAGCGGCAATTGAACGAGAATTCCGTTTACTTTATCATTTTCGTTCAGCTCTTCAATTTTTTTTAAAAGTTCGCATTCTTTAGTATCTGCAGGCATTCTGTATTCAAAAGAGGCTATATTTGCTTTCTCACAAGCCTTTTTCTTCATTCTTACATATACCTGAGATGCAGGATCATCGCCGACAAGGATAACAGCAAGCCCGGGAACATGACCGGTATTATCCTTCAGAATCTGCACATCTTTCGCAATTTCATCTCTTATTTCAGCAGATATTTTTTTTCCATCAATTATTTGAGAACTCAATTAACCTTCTCCTCTAAGCTGGTGCGATTTTAACAAAACTAAAGGTATTCGTGAAGCAATATTCTTAACTATTAAAAAATATTGTATGAAAAATTATCTTAATGTTATAAGTAATGATATCCGCAGATTTCTAAATCTTAACTTATCAAAAAAGTGACATCCTACATTTTTACTATTGCAATAAATCCTAAAAATGCAATTGAAATAAGTCCTGCAAGTATCATTGTTATAGGAAAGCCTTTAAAATGCTCAGGAACATCTGCCATTTCAAGGCGTTCTCTAATTCCTGCCATAAGAACAAGAGACAATGTAAAACCTGTGCCTGCACTAAAACCAAAAACCAGGCTTCTTAATAGATCGTAACCTTTAATAATATTTAGAAGAGCAAGCCCCATGATTGCACAGTTAGTAGTTATAAGAGGCAAGTATATACCTAATGAATGATACAAATTAGGGCTCAATTTCTGAAGAATTATCTCAACAAGCTGTACAAGTGATGCAATTACCAGAATAAAAGCAATTATTTGAAGATACTCTAAATTGAAGGGACGTAAAATATACGTATAAATCAAATATGTAACAAGTGATGACAAAGTCATGACAAAAATCACCGCCATACCCATTCCAACAGCTGTATCCATTTTTCTGGATACCCCCAAAAAAGGACACAAACCAAGGAAACGTACAAGAACAAAATTATTCACTAGCACTGCACTAATAAATATTATGAAAAACTCACGAAACATAATGTCAACCTTCAGATTTCTGCAATTTATTCATTGCTCCCATTAACAAACCCAATGCGATAAATGCACCAGGAGGCAATATCATAATCAATATTGGTCTGTAACTGGCCCCAAAAACATTGATTCCGAAAATAGTTCCTGATCCTAATGCTTCTCTAATACTTGCAAGAATGAATAATGCCAGAGTAAAACCTATCCCCATTCCAATTGCATCAACTATTGAGGGAAGCAGAGAATTTTTAGAAGCAAAACCTTCTGCCCTTCCTAAAATAATACAATTGACAACTATCAATGGAAGAAAAATTCCAAGTGATTTGTATAAATTATAGAAATAGGCTTCCATCACCATTCCTGTGACAGTTACAAAGCTTGCAATTATCACAATATATATTGGGATGCGAACTCTTGCAGGAACCCAGGAACGCACCAATGAAACGACAATGTTAGAACCTAAAAGAACCACGGTACTGGCAATTCCCATACCTAAACCATTAATAGCAGTTGTAGAAACAGCTAAAGTTGGACACATGCCTAAGACCAATCGAAAAATTGGATTCTCTTTAATTATTCCTTTACTAAATTCATCCCACAAATTCATCAAATGATGTCCTTTTTATATTTCTTAAAGATCTCTAACGCAATATTAACAGCCTGAGTTACTCCTCTTGAACTAATTGTTGCTCCTGTAATCGAATCAACATTGCCACCATCCTTATCTACTGCAAGCTTTCCATTAACCAATCCTTTTTTCATAGAAAGGCTCACATCTTTATATTGATTGTAAAATGATGGCTCAGTAATTCTTGCACCTAATCCTGGAGTTTCCTGTTGTGATCGTATCTGAATACCTGAAACAACTCCCTCAGGAGTTATCCCAACCATAACAAAGATTTTACCTGAATATCCTTCTCCAAATGTTTCAAATGCAACACCGACAACTTTTCCATCTTTTTTTCCAATATAAAAAGTTTTCTGCTCATCTCTGATTGTTAGAATTTTCTTATCAGCTACAGGGTCATTATCATAATTAGGGAGAGTTCTTGTGACTGCTTCTAACTCTGCACGTTTATTTTGTTCGTCAATAGGCCCTGCAGTGATTGCGTGAACAATAGCCAAAACAATTGCAGCGATCAAACATGCTATGCTAAGAGATAGACTCAATTTTACAAATTCTCGCATCTGGACTCTGCTCCATTTCTATTAATTACTGATGTTTCTTTCTTTGCCAGCTTTACCAAATAGATTAGGTTTCATAACTCTGTCAATAAGAGGAGCTAACGTATTCATCAGGAGAATACTATAACAAACGCCTTCAGGATACCCTCCCCATTTCCTGATTATAGCGGTCAAAGCTCCTGCGCCGATACCGAAAACTATTTCTCCTTTCCTTGTTTGCGGAGAAGTAACCATATCAGTTGCCATAAAAAATGCACCAAGCAATGCTCCTCCGGCAAGGACCTCAAACAAAGGTGATCTGCCAAAAATCCAGCTGCATAATGCCAAAGCCACAATAAAGCTTAAGGGAACATGCCATGTAATTATTCTTTTAAACAAAAGATACCCAGCACCAATAACAATAGCTAACGCGCTTGTTTCACCAATTGAGCCTCCAACGCGGCCAATAAAAAGATCCCATAATGAAGGCAATGGTATATTAAGTCCAAGTTTAATTATATTTAGTGGCGTAGCGCATGTTGCAGCGTCGAAAGGGCTTTGCCAGGTTGTCATTGCAACAGGAAAAGGAGCTAGCAATATCGCTCTACCAACAAGTGCAGGATTGAAAATATTGGGTCCAAGCCCCCCAAATACTGATTTTGATACAGCTATTCCGGCAGCAGATCCGAGAACCGGCATCCACCACGGCATTGAAGGAGAACAACAAAATGCTAAAAGAATGCCTGTAATAACAGCACTTCCGTCATCAATTGTGATTTTTTTCTTACTAATCCATTGAATAAATGCTTCTGTTCCTATAGCTGAGCATACACTTAACAACACAAGGAAAAGAGCACGAAGACCGAAGAACATCGTTCCTGCAAAAAGGGCTGGCAAAAATGCAATATTAACATTCCACATAATTCCTTTCACGGAATCGGGATGTCTTACATGAGGAGATGGAGATACGACAAAAACTCTATTATCCATTCTTCTTCCTCCTCGTTATGCTGGCTTTTGCTTGTTTGAAAAACTGTACTAGCGGCCTTTTAGAAGGACAAACATAAGCGCATGATCCACATTCTATACAATCAGCCACATTGTATTCTTCAGCCAATTCGTACATTTCTTTTTCTGCGGCATTTCCCATTACACTCGCAAAAAGCCCCATTGGACAAGCCTCAACACATCTCCCACATTTAATGCATGCAAGATAGCTATAGTCATTTATTTGATCTTGATTAAGCACCAGAATACTTGATGTACCCTTAATAACCGGCACATCTAAAGAATATTGAGCAATCCCCATCATTGGTCCGCCCATTATTACTTTCGCGGCTGATTCATTCAAACCACCGGCATGTTCAATCAAATCCAAAAAACATGTCCCTATCCTTGCCCTGATATTCGTTGGGTGAACAACGCCCTCACCTGTAACCGTAACTATTCTTTCCACTAAGGGCTTGCCGGAATAAATCGCTTCACAAACAGCAACGGCCGTTGCTGCATTCTGAACGACAACTCCAATATCCATAGGCAATCCTCCAGATGGCACTTCTAAATTCAAAACAGCTTTAATTAATTGCTTTTCAGCTCCCTGAGGATACCTGACTTTGAGCAACACAGGAATCATATCCTTTGAAAAACGCGGCAACTCTTCAGAAAACTTATCATATACATCAAGCTTATTCTCTTCTACAGCTATATAGCATTTCTTTGCATTAACAGCCTTCATCATAAGTTTTGCGCCACGCATTAATTCTTGAGTCTGCTCAAGCATAGATCTGTAATCAGCTGTAATATATGGTTCACATTCAGCACCATTAATTATTAAGGCATCTATCTTCTTGTCAGAAGGAGGACTTAGCTTTACATGTGTTGGAAACATTGCCCCTCCCATTCCAACGATTCCTGCATCAGAAATAATATTTACTATCTCCCGAGGAGTCAATTTTTCAGGTTGTACAGAAACTTTCATTTGCATTGAAGAATCCAGTCCATCTGATTCAATCTCAATCGCTTTACCTTTTGAAAAAACAGGATGACTAAAATCATCAATACTTGTTATTTTACCCGAAATACTTGCATGGACAGGAACAGAAATAAACCCTCCTGCCTTAGCAATAATCTGTCCCTTTTTCACTGCATCACCTACATTCACAACTGGAACCGCCGGAGCCCCTATATGCTGCTGCATAGGGATCACTACACGCTCAGGGATTTTAACCTTTTTAGCACTTCTATCTTTGCTAAGCTCTTTCTTTTCAGGAGGATGAACGCCGCCTCTTTTGAAAGTTATAATCTTCAAATCATTACCTTCATTTTATCTCGTTAATTTCAATTACCTGCAAAACGGGCACTCTCCAGTTTGAAGAATTGATTCGTTTACCACTAACGCGCACATACATATATAAAAACTTATTTATATTTTTATTGCCTGCTCTTAATATGCATACCTTCTTTCTATTTCTTACAAGTTTATAGCTGCCGGGACGATGAAATACTACTCCCAATTCTTTAAGTTTACCTTCAAATGTAAGAAGACCAAGATTGTCAGGTTTAATATTTCCTAATATTTTATTGTTATTATTTTTATTATCTACAGGTTCAGGTTCTTTTGTTTGATCTTCTTTGATCTCCGATATCACAATTATTTCCGGCATCTTTACTTCTGTGTTATCAGGCTCGATTTCAACTAAAGCCTTATCTTTCTTTTCTTTTTCTTTCAATTCTGTTAAAGCTGCAACCCTGTTTTTTGATGTAATTGCTCCTTCTGTATCTGGATAACTATCAATAATATGATCATATAGTTTTATAACAGAACCTATATCGGCTTCATCTAAAGGTTTGTACAATTCAAGCCTTTCTTTATCTTCAGCATTAACTAATAGCTCATTAATCTTTTTTTTCTTTTCATCCATTTCGATTTTTTCCGCTATTTGTGAGCTGTATTCACTCAACAACATTTCATATTCAACAAATCCAGAACTCACCCAGGCATATGCTCCTTGAGGTGGAGATATAGCAACCCAACCATTTTCTATTGCCAATACATTTACAGGTTCACCCTTCTCAACCTGAGTCACAATCGAGCTGTTTGTTCCGGGACCCGAACGCACATTGACTGAGTATGCCGTTATTTTGCCTTCTAATACAAAATCACCGTGAACCCACAACTTAATTCCTTCAGGAGGGGTTATTCTATACCACCCTGCCTTCTCTTCCAGAACAGTAACCCTTCCGCCATTAAGAAGCTGAGTTAATATCTCAAAATTCACATTCGGACCTGAACGTATATTCACCCTATTACCTTCAACCTTGCCAATAAAAGGAAATAATTCAGGATTATTCTTTGATGTATCAGTTATATCAATATTTTCTGCATATGTATGAGCAGTTATAAACAATACAAATAATAATGCAATTTGTTTCATTATCTACATATTCCCTTAGTGAGTGACAATATTTCACTTCTATTTAATTTTCGAAATTTCCCTTTTTCTAGATTGCCCAATTTTATCGCCCCAATCTGAACACGCGTTAGTTTAGTCACATTATATCCTAAGGATAAAAACATTCGCCTTAACTGACGCTTTTTACCCTCCGATATAGTTATTTCAACTAATCCTTTGCCTAAATATATTACTTTAGCTGGTGATGTTACAAAATCGCCAAGATCTATTCCCTTTCTTAAACTATTAATATCTCTATCGGAAATTTTTCTATTTAACAATGCTTCATACACCTTTTCTATCTTATTAGCTGGATGAAGAACTTGATTTGAAAAGTTTCCGTCATTAGTCAGAAATATCAGACCTTCAGTATTTTTGTCTAAACGACCCACAGTAAACAATCTTTCACTTTTCGATACAACAAGATCTATGGCTCTGAGTCGATCATGGGTGTCATTGCTTGTGCATATGTAACCTTTTGGCTTATTTAACGCCAAATAAACTTTCCTTTGAAATACAATTTCGTTACCATCAACAAATACAATATCCTGATGCGGCACTACTTTTGTTCCAAGTTTTTCAATACAGGCACCATTAACAGACACTCTCTTTTCAAGAATTATCTTCTCGCAAAACCTTCTGGATCCAAAACCAGCTTTTGCTAAAGCACTTTGTAGGCGCAGCTCCATAACTCTGGAATTCCATTAACCTTCAAGTTGCGTTTTGGGAAGGCCATAAACAGAATCTTCGTCCTTGCGCTTTCTTCTTTTTTTCAGAATATCAACTCGTTCATAACGCTTTAGAACATTCCGTTTGGCCTTAATTTTACTGCCGGTGCGTAATGTTGGATGCATACTCATTTTTTTCCACCAGTCCTTTCTCTTTACTTATTTCATTTATTAAACCCTGGACTTTTTTGTTGAACTTCATGTTTTTACTGTAATCCAGAAATTTTTTAAAGTTTTTTTCTGCCAGATTGATTTTTTTTACTCTTTTATAAAGAATCCCGAGCTTATAGTAAACAATAAAAAAATCAGGATCCCTTAAAAGACATTCATCAAATTGCTTAATCGCTTCATTTATATCGTCTTTCAGAACATATGCTTCGCCTAAATTGTCGTATATAAATGGATTATCAGCATCAAGTTCCATAGCCTTTCTCAAGCTGGCAATTGCAAAATTGGGTTTTCCTCTCAAAACATATGCATACCCTAAATTGTTAAGAACATACGGAGTATTGGGTGCAATTTCTAAAGCTCTATTAAACATAGTAATTGCTTCATTAAACATCTTCTTTTTTAAATAAACATTTCCAAGGTTGTTATATGCATAAACAGCCTCTGCATCCAATTCAACAGCTTTCAAAAGCATCTTCTCTGCCAGATCGTATTTCGCTTGATGTGTATATGCATTACCCAAATTACTATAAGATAAAACCAAAGACGGATCTGCGCGTATTGCCTCTTTATATTCAAGTACAGCTGCATCATATTTTTTTTGATCTTCATAAAGGTTTCCTAAATCATTATGAATCACTGCAACATCAGGATTCGCCCTAATTGCTTCACGCAAATACTTAATTGCTTGATCCTCCTTTTTTTGCATCAAGCATATTTTTGAGAGATTATAATATGCCCAAATATGATTAGGCATAATGTTTATAGCTTTTTTATATTCCTTTTCAGCATTACTGTATTTACTCTTCTTTGCAAATGTATTACCTCTGTCAACATGTGCAGACGCTTTCTTGAAAGCAGGGTCTTCAGCCTGATTAAGCTGTTTTTGTGCATTTAGATTTGCAGCTGACATCAAAAACATTCCAGTTAAAATTAATAAAGAAAATTTAATATTCATAGTTTTTGCTTTCTTTTGGATATTTTAGCCAAAACTTCTCTTGCAGAAACTGAAACCGCGCTTGATGGATATTTTTCGATAAGTGTCTTAAATGTTTTACAAGATTCAGCAACCTTGCCAAGTGCAAGATGACTCAATCCCATACAAAAAAGACTTTTATCTATCTCTGCATATTCCGGATATTTTTCAACAAGCAAATTAAAATACTTTATGGAATCGCTATGCCTTTCCAACGCCCCTGTGCAATAGCCAAGATAAAACAAAGCTTGTTCTTCCTGCTTTTTTTCGGCCAACATATCATTGTTTATTATTGCAGATAAAACTTCGACAGCTTCTGAATAACTATCTCTATCCATCAGTTCTCTTGCTAAAATCAAGGCAACAGCAGTGTTGTCAGGACTATTCTTGAATTCATTTCTTAGCTTATTAATCGACACTGATTTACCTAAAGATTCTACAAGATATTTTTTCATGCTTTCACTATCAACATATCCATTCATGCGGCTTATCTCTTCGCCCTTGCTGTTTAAAATAAGTGTTAATGGCACTCCTTTGATATTGTACATATCAGCAAGCGATTTGCACTTTAACGGATTCATGCGTACACAAACATAATCTCCTAAAAGATCTCTTATGTCTGGTTTGCCCAAGACTTCTTTCTCGAGTTTATTACACCAGATTGAATCGTCTAAATAAAAGAGCAAATAAATCTTTTGATTCCTTCTTGCAGCTACTAAAATAGTTTCAGCGAATGTTTTCCACCACTTAATTTCATTTTTTAATTTTTTTAAAGAACTTACGGCCACCTCTCTAACAGGAAAACTATCATTTGATTTTTTATATTTATCATTTTTTGAAATAAACTCAATTCTATCAATAATATTCTTGTTCCCTGATTGACCTAAAGCCAATACAGCCGCCCATCTTACCTGCCAGTTATCATCGTTGAGTAACTCCACAAGTTTATTGTAGGATTCGCCATAAGCACCAACCCTTGCTAAACCGGCTGCACCAATCCTCTTTTTTTCTACCGAACTTGATTCAAGCATATCAGCGAATATAATTCTTACTTCTTTTCCACCTATCCGGGCTAAAGCTTCAGCAGCACAATGACGAACCAAGATAGATTTATCTCCAAGTAAAGGTATAATTAAAGAAATTGCATTTTCATCCCCTGCTTCACCTAAGGCAAGAATTGCGTCTGAACGAATCTCCTGATCAGGATCCCCAAGATCTCGATATAAAGACTCCAGTTGACTTTCTGAAGAAAACGTATTCCCGGCAAATACAAACGCTATAAAACAAATAACTGCCGTACGGTAGCAATTGTTTCGCAATAAATTCAATTTGTGCATTCTACAATCCAATTCAAGTAATCTTTGTTTCCTGTTCTTAAATCTATAGCTACAATTTCAGGAACCTCATAGGGATGTAATTGTTTTAATCTGCGCATTAAGTTATGAATGCTTTCTTCTGAAGTTTTCATTTTCACCAAAATCTCTTTTGAATCCTCTATTTTGCCTTTCCATCGATAAATTGAGCGCACTTTATCTATTAGATTTGCGCAAGCAATAAGCCTTTCCTTAATTAATGTCCTGACAGTCTCTTCTGCCGATGTCTCGTCAGGAAATGTCGAAAAAACAACATAGCATTTCATTTCGCCGGAATCTCTCTATCCTTTTCCACAACACTCTCTATGAATATTTTTACATCTTTTTGAACACGGCAGGCCTTGCCTTGCCTGTCAACAAATCCATGAAATGTTTCACCTGTTGAAACAAGCGAACCATCTTCCTTTCTAACAGAATATTTAAACTTTACTCTAGCCCCATCTAATCTTGAAATCCAAGTTTCAATGCAAATTACATCATCATAAGTAACAGAAGAAATGTATTTACAAGCAGCATGGACAACCGGAAGGAACAACCCCTTTTTCTCAATTTCAAAATATGGGAATCCACATTTCCTAAGGAACTCTGTTCTAGCTCTTTCATACCAAACAAAATAGTTCGCATAATAGGCAACACCCATTTTGTCTGTTTCACCATAATAAACTCTCATTTTATAAGTAAAAACACTCATATCTGTTTGCCAATTATTATTTTGTAGATTATAATTATTTTATATAAATGCTACATTTATATATAAAGAGCTTTGAGACATTAACATTCGGATTTTAGTATTGTCAAGAATATCAAACAATCTTTGCCATTATTGAATTAATAACCTAATTGAGAAACTGCTGATTATAACCATGAAAGTAAATCAGATCCTTCCATTGTTAGCTAAAATATCAATTTTTGGCGGAATAGAACCTGAACAACTTAGTAAAATTCTCGATATATCAAACACAGAAGAATTCGGCACAGGTGATTATATATTCAAAGCCGGCGAACCGGCCACAGATATCTTTGTTGTGCTTTCAGGAGAAATTCAAATTGTTCTGAAATCAGAAACAGAACACTATAAATTGACTGAATTTACTGTTGGAGATTGTTTTGGAGAGACTTCTGCAATAGGCATCCTTAACCACTCTGCATCTGCAGTAGCAATTTCTCCTGTTAAACTTCTTTTAATTTCCAGAAATATTTTAATGAATTTGTATCATGACGATTCTAAACTATTTGGCCATATAATTTTAAATATAGCACGCGAAACATGCAGAAGACTTTATCAAACAGACAAAACTCTTTTACATTACGCAGAACATCCTCCAAATGACGAACGATAGCTGTCATGCAATCAATAAATCATTTTTCAATATCTTTTATCATATCAGGATTTCTGTTTTGGTTTACAAATTCATTTATTGCATGCATTGCTGCCCTAGCTGCTGGTGTGCTAGTGGATATAGACCATCTATTCCCTGACTATATATTTCATCTGCAAAAAAAACGCGAAAGTTTCAGTCTGAATCATTTCTTCACTACATGTGAGAAAAATCTTCTTTATAAGTGCTATCTTATTCTGCATGCGTATGAGTGGATTGTATTGATTTGGGTTGTTTTCGCGATCAACTCTAAGAATTTGTTAATATTAGGTATAGCAGTAGGCCTTACTCAACATTTATTCCTTGATGTGATTACAAATCCAGTTGAATTGCGCGGATATTCTATTATCTATCGTGCTTTAACACATTTTGATCCGAAATCTATTCTGAAGCAATAAGTTTCTTCATCATTAAAGCATTTTTACTGCTTTACCACCGTGACAATTATTATAAATTCAGTCTGTTTTGTGATCATTTTAACCCTAGGGACCCACTCATGGAGTTCTTCTTTCGGATATAGACAGTCATACCTCTGATTCACAT
>JAVCCS010000271.1 GCA_030765365.1 Candidatus Theseobacter exili | reverse complement strand
GATTGCGGTTTCTTATTGATGTAGGAATAGATTATTTAACTTTAGACAGAAAAAGCGGCTCACTTTCTGGAGGAGAAGCTCAACGTATCCGCCTGGCTACTCAAATAGGATCCGGGCTTGTTGGAGTCCTGTATATTCTGGATGAGCCGAGCATTGGTCTGCATCAGCGAGATAACGAAAAATTGCTAAAAACATTGAGATCCTTAAGAGATAAGGGCAACACGCTCATAGTAGTAGAGCATGATGAAGACACTATTCGGCAGGCGGATTATGTAGTAGATCTTGGCCCGGGTGCCGGCGTGCATGGAGGTCATATAGTGTCACATGGCAGTGTAGAAGATTTGATTGCAGAAAAAGACTCCGTTACGGGCAAATATCTTACAGGAGAGACTAGAATTGAAATACCAGGTGAAAGAAAGAAAATAGATATTAAAAGATATCTTCGCATTGAAGGAGCTCAGGAAAACAATTTAAAAAATATAACAGTTGATTTCCCATTAGGAACCCTTTGCTGTGTAACAGGAGTGTCAGGATCTGGTAAAAGCACTCTTGTTGATGAAATATTAAGAAAAGAAATGCAGAGACGATTATACAAATCAAAACTTCATCCAGGAAAGCACAAAGCTATTAAAATATCTGGGAATATTGACAAAATGATAATAATAGATCAATCTCCAATTGGCAGAACGCCCAGATCGAATTCTGCCACATACACTGGACTGTTTTCTCACATAAGGATGCTGTTTTCAAAAACACCAGAGGCCAGAGTTAGGGGTTACCTTCCGGGAAGATTTAGTTTTAATGTAAAGGGAGGCAGATGCGAAGCCTGTTCCGGCGATGGCATACTTAAGATTGAAATGCACTTTTTGCCAGATGTTTATGTTGAATGTGAAGTCTGCAAAGGAAAGCGTTATAACAGAGAGACTCTCGAAGTTAAATATAAGGGAATGAATATTTACGACATTTTGGAGTCCACGGTTGAAGAAGCAATGGATTTACTTAAAAACATACCCGTAATCATGCGTCATTTGGAAGCATTAAACGAAGTTGGCCTGGGATATATAAAACTAGGGCAGTCTGCAATGACGCTTTCCGGGGGAGAAGCGCAGCGCGTAAAATTGTCCAGCGAGCTTTCAAAAAGAGCAACAGGAAACACATTGTATATACTTGATGAGCCAACAACAGGATTGCATTTTGCGGACATCCATAAACTTATGGAAGTCTTGATTGCACTTAGAGATAAAGGGAATACAGTTTTAATTATTGAGCACAACCTGGATGTTATAAAGATGGCAGATTATATAATAGATTTAGGTCCAGAAGGAGGGGATGAAGGTGGAAGAATTGTTGCTTCCGGGACACCTGAAGAGATTGCAAAAGTTAAAACATCATATACGGGAAAAGTGCTTAAAAAGGCATTAATTAACTAACAAACAAAATATTTTATTAATTAGAAGATTTTTCTTCTACCTTTACTTCTTCAGGGATTTTGAAAACTTCATCAGATATTACTGGATTAATTTTAATATCATGTGCAACCTTATCAAATAGTACAGCTCCTCGGATTTCGCTCTTAAGAATAAGATTTTTCCAAACCCAAATCTTTGTTGATATTTTGTCAGAAGGAATTTCGTAAACCGTACAAACACGTCCAAGAACTTTCTCTTCACCTAACTGTAATGCAGATAATGCTTCAGGAATTCCCAGCAAATTGTCTTCACGATATTTTTGTATTTCATCTGAACTCATTTCAGCATATGACTTATTTGCTTTGCTGCTAAGCTTTACACCCGTTCTCTGATTTAAATCTATTAGATAAAGATTCTGCCCATTATCAACAGTCAACATATCAATAAGAACTATAGGCACGCCTTTTTCAGTAATAAAGTTAGTGATTGATCTGACATTGTTTCCTTTAACATAGAGAGTTTCAGAACCAGCATTTTTACCCTGCAGTTTGTATTTAACTATAACGGAATTAAAAGGTTGTGTATCTTGAGAAAAAGCGTTAGAAACAAAAAGAAAGCATGGGAAGAGTAAAAAAAAAGCTAAAAAGAACAAACCCAAACAACTTTTCGTTCTTTTGTAGAGAAAATTGATTTCAAGTTCAGGCGAATAACTCAACAAAGCGTACTCCAATACTTATCTTTTAATAGATTTATATCAAATCATATCAAATAATTCAAGTTTTTTAGGATTCTTTGTTGAATAATAAAAATATATAGCACTAAAAGTTTTTATGAAAAGCGATCATTTGCACATTGCTTTACAGCTGATTTTGAAATAACATTTTATAAGTTTATATTATAATACTGTAATTTAATAATGAGAATGAAAATGCTGTTTGTTAAAAAAAGAAATTTTAAAAATTTAATATTTAGCGCTCTAATATTTGTTTTTGCTGCAGCAGCAAGTCCACAAACGAATAAAATAAATGATGCGAAATCTCTTGAAAAAGAAACGTTTTTATTAGCGAAAAGCGCTTACAGAGATGGCTTGTATGAGGTCGCCGCCAGTCAATTCAGTAAATACATTGAATCAAACCCACAGTATCGCGATGAAGAAGAAGCATATTTGCTATTAGGGAAAAGCTATTTTTATATGAGTAGGCTAAAGGAGGCATTAGCTGTTTTTCTAAGATTGCGACGCTCAAGGCTCCCTGAAATAAGAGAGCAGGCTTTTTTTTGGGAAGGAGAGACATTTTTTGCTCTTAAGAGTTATGATGATTCTATCCAACAGTTTAGATCTTTCATAAAAAAGCATAAAGACAGCAAACTCGTAGGACAATCCTCTTTGGGGATTGCGTGGTGTCTATACAGCAAAAAGGAATTTGATAACGCCCAGCGTGAAGTTGAAATGTTACTGGACGAACTGTCTGGGCCGGAAAATCTACAGGAGGCGTTATATCTGATAGCTTTATGTCTTTACGAAAAAGGCCTTTTTAAACAATCCGTTGAACGTATGAAAAGATACCTTATTGCTTATCCAACCGGAGAACACAGAGCCGATGTTTATTTCAGGCTTGCCGACACTTATTATAGACAGCGAAATTATCGTAATGCTTTAAGATGGTGTATTCGAGCCGTGAGGGCTGACGCTCAAGCAACATGGAGACCTGATGCTTTATGGCTGTTAGGAATAATACATTACCGATTAGGAGAGTATGGATATGGCATAAGGGCTTTTGATAAAATTCACAAGGAATTTAATGATGACAGAAAACTGTTGTTTGTAGATAGAACGCTTTTAAAGCTGGCAGAAGGGTACGTTACTTTAAAAAACTATAACGAAGCCGACAATGTTCTTGATGAATATATGCAAAAATTCCCAGATTCTAATGAAATTGATAAAGCTCTATACTTGTTCGGCAGATCAAAACTTGAGCAAAAAAAGTATGAAGAGGCATTAAGTATATTAAATAAAGTAATAAATGAGCATCCTGAAAGCGACTTAATAGATGGAGTATGGCATGGGATAGGTTGGTGTGATTTTAGAAACGGCAAATTCAAGGAAAGCATAAAAGCATTTGAAAAAGTTTTTGAAATAACAAAAGATCCTTCTTTGAAAGTGGAAAGTAAATTCAAGATCGGTGACAGTTACTTTGAAATGAATGAATTCAATAAGGCTGTCGAGGTCTACAAACTTGTCCTTGCGGACTTTCCTGGAACCAGATGGGCTGATAGAACCTTGTTTCAAATTGGGTGCAGCTATGCAAAAATGGAACGGTTTCAGGAGGCAGTTGCTGCATATGAAACGCTTATTGATCAATATCCAAAGAGTTTTATAGCAATCAATGCAAGATTGCAAATAGGTGGTTGTTTTTTTAGAATGGGGGAATATGAAGAGGCTATTGAATCTGATAAAATGCTTGCAGGTAAATACCCGGAAAGCTTGATGAGGACGCAAGCTATTTTTAGAGTTGGCAGTTCACTTTTTAATCTTGGCAATTACAAGGAGGCATTGAATTATTTTAATGTTATCAGAAAAAAGCACATGTCTGTGGAGGTTGCCCAAAGAATTGATTATGAAGCTGGATGGTCATACCTTAAATTAGGGGAAATAAAACTTGCTTTAGAACACTTTAAAGCCTTCCTGGAAAAAAACCATGAAAACCCGCTAAAGCCAGATGTTCAGTTTCTAATAGGTCAAATATATTTTCAAAACAAAGATTTTACTGGTGCATTAAAATATTTTAGCAATTTGTTCGAGAAATTGCCTGAATGTGACATTTCAGATGAAGCTTCATTCTGGGCCGGGAAATCCTGTTTGGCATTAGGTGATGCTGAAAAGGCCTTTAAATATTTTTATAGACTTGCAAGTAAAGAAAAAAACAGTAATTTGATTAATGAGTCAAGGTTTTATGTAGGAGAAACATTTTTTGCATTAAAAAAATATAAAGATAGCATAAAAGTGTTTGGTGGGCTGGTGAAGAAATCTTCTTCTCCTTTTTTGATTGATGAAGCGCAAGGCAGAATTGGTGACTGTCTATATCTGTTGGGAAAATATGATGAATCTATAACTGAGTATCAAAAGGTTCTTCAAAGCGAAAGTGTAGAAATATGTGCTCAGGGATTTTTAAAAATAGGGCGATGTTATAGAAAAAAAGGCGAATTGAACAAGGCTATAGAAAATTATCTTCAAGTAGTATACAGATATTCTTCTATCACTCCGTGGTATGTTAAGGCTGGCTTTGAAGCCGCAGAATGCTATCAGGATCTAGGAGAATGGGAAAAAGCTAAAACTTTATATGAGAAAGTTGCTGTAGGCAACGAGAAGGTTGCAGTCCAGGCCAGAAGAAGAATCAAGTATATCGAATCAAAATATGAAAAAAAGATTAGTTTGAATGAAAGGAAGGGAAAGTGATGTTCGATTTTGGGATTATAGTAAAAGGCGGGCCGCTAATATTTTTAATAATACTCTGCTCAATTGTAGCACTAACAATATTTTTAGAAAGGCTTATACATCTCCATAGAGCTCAAATAGACACTGAGAAGTTTCTAATTGGAATAAGAAATATAATACGAAAAGGAAATATAGTAGAGGCTACTTCTATATGTGAAAAAACCCCTGGTCCAACTGCACATATATTGAAAGAAGGGTTGATTAGGCACGACAGAGATAGAAATGAAATAAAAGAGGCAATTGAAGACGCCGGTCTTCATGAAGTGCCAAGGCTCGAAAAGAACCTGCCAGTGCTAGCTACAATAGCACATATTTCTCCGTTAATAGGTCTTTTGGGTACAGTGTCAGGAATGATAAAAACTTTTATGATAATTCAGCAAAAAGGAGGAATTGTAAATCCAGGCGATCTTGCTCAGGGAATATGGGAAGCTTTAATAACAACTGCTGCCGGACTGGTTGTAGCTATACCATCTTATGTCGCTTACAATTATCTCGTTAGTCGTGTTGATGGTTTTGTTTTGGAAATGGAAAGAAGTGCAAGTGAACTATTAAATATGCTTAGTGAAGGGGAACTATTGTGAAGCTTAAACGACATATGACGCTTGAAAAAGGCAAGCTTGATATGACGCCGCTTGTTGATGTTGTTTTTTTGCTGCTTATCTTTTTTATGCTTTCATCGAAATTTATTGTTCAGTCTTCCGTTCTGGTAAATCTTCCTAAAGCTGCTGGAACAGAACCTCAAAGAATAGAAGAAATGTCTATAGCTATAAGTGAAGATGGAACTCTGTATTATGAAGATAGAGAAATTTCGCTTAAAGGAGTGTTCGATTTATTAGATGTAAAGATTAAGGAAGATGCAGACAAAGTGCTGATATTGAAAGCTGATCAAAATGTTCGTCATGGAAAGGTCGTTGAAGTAATGGGCATTGCGAAAGATGTTGGTGTAAAACATATTGCAATTGCTACAAAACCTGGTTTCTCGGCTAAAGAATTAGAATAAGAAATTAGAAATACAATTAAAACAGTCCTTTTTTTGTTCAGGAGAGCAGCTTGATATATTCAGAAGACATGAAAACTCTTTCACTGGCAATTATCTTTTCTTTATTTATGCATTTTGTAGGGTTTTTGCTGTTTACAAGTAATGTTTCAGAATACAAGTCAGCAGATAAGTCGTTAAATATGAGTTTTTTTCAGGAAAAGTGGAGCGAAAAAAATGTTGAATTTCCTGGCAAGAAGGAGGATATGAGCTTTTTGCCTAATGAAAAAGATCTTTTTGCACATCCTGAAAGAAGTGGTTTTAGTGTTTTGGAATCGCAGATATTTTCACCTCAACCTATTCGATATTATTCATGGCTAAGAAACATGCGAATTGCTTCTGGACGACCGATCGTAAGAATTCCAATATCAACGAGAATCAGGAAAATTCTTTCATATTCTATACCTGAACCGGTTCCTATGGCTAGAATTACATTACACGATGATAAAATCGAATGGAAAGAGCTTGATGAATGGCAGAAAACATTAAGTATGAGAAATAGTTTGAAGAAGTTAAAAGCTGCTGATTTTGGAATAAATGGGCCGGTTTCTGAAAGAGAGGTAAAGATACATCCATCAAAAGATGAATTGGTGATTTTTAATAAGAATAGGAATCCTGTAATAATTAAATTTAGAATTGGCGCATTAGGTGAAGTGCTTTTTGCGGAAATTGAAAAATCTTCAGGTGATGGAACAGTGGATATGAATGCGATACGATGGATGAGAAAATGGAGATTTGCGCCAAAATTAACCGGAGTACAGCGCGACGAGGATTGGGGTATTATTGCATTAGAATATTCTATAATGGAAAAAGATGTTTAAAGCAGACATGCAGACAATATTATTTATTTATTTAATTATAGTGCTTTTGCCTGTATTAGGCATTTTTCTTTATTTTGAAATTGTAAAAAAAGCAAGAAAAGATAAAAAGGTTGGTGAAAAACATGTGTTTAAATGCAAAATTTGTGCGTTTTCATACATTATAGGAAAAAATGATGAATTGAGCCGTTGTCCAAGATGCGGCAGTTGGGACGAAGTTGACAATAATTGGTAAAAAAATCTAATTATGCTTGCAAAGCATAACTATTGTTTTCTATAATGATTTTTCCTCATTGAAACTAGGAATTTTCCACAGAATATATCCGGGAATAGTTGTATCAATATAAGGTTCTTTTATAAGGAGGTTTACAAAATGGGAATGTGGGTAGGAAGAGGCAGAAAAGCAAGAAGATGTTATGGATTTGACGAAATCGCATTAGTGCCGGGAGATATTACAATTAATCCTAATGAAGTTGACTGTTCATGGGAAGCAGGAGGGATTAAGTTTGAAATTCCCATAATGGCTGCTGCTATGGATGGAGTTGTTGACTGTAATTTTGCAATCAGTATGGGGAAACTCGGAGGTATTGCTGTTTTAAATCTTGAAGGTGTCCAGACAAGATACAGAAATGCAGAAGAGGTTCTTGACAGAATTGCAAGCGCGACCCCTGAAGAAGCTACAAAACTTGTACAGGATATTTATCTTGAGCCAATCAAGGAGGATCTAATATCAGAAAGAGTTGAAACGATAAAAAATGCTGGTGTAAATGCAGTAGTTTCTTCTATACCTCAACGTGCCGAAAAATTTGGGCAGATTGCACAGGAAGCTGGCGCATCTATTTTTGTTGTTCAATCGACTGTGACTACCGTTAAGCATATCTCTTCAGAATATGAGGTTCTGAATTTTAGTAAATTTACAAAAAAAATGAATATTCCAGTTATCGTTGGAAATACAGTTAATTACAAAACTAGTCTTGAATTAATGAATGAAGGAATTAGCGGCCTGTTAATTGGAGTAGGTCCTGGAGCAGCTTGTACAACACGAGGTGTTCTTGGAATAGGTGTTCCGCAAGTAACTGCAACTGCAGATGCTGCTGCTGCAAGAGATTTTTATTTCAAAAAGTCAGGCAGGTATGTGCCGATTATTACAGACGGAGGCATGAGTGTCGGCGGCGATATTTGTAAAGCTTTTGCGTCAGGAGCTGATGCAGTCATGGTTGGAAGCGCTTTTGCTAAAGCGAAAGAAGCTCCTGGGAGAGGCTATCATTGGGGAATGGCAACTCCACATGCTAATCTTCCCAGAGGAACAAGAATTTATGTTGGCACAACAGGATCTCTGGAACAGATTCTTTATGGACCTGCTGAAATAGATGACGGATCCCAAAATTTAGTTGGTGCTTTAAAGACATCAATGGGAAATGTTGGAGCAGAGACTATCCGTGAGATGCAGCTTGCAGAAATTATTATTGCACCTTCTATTCAAACAGAAGGCAAAGCTTTTCAGAAATTTCAAAGAATAGGCATGGGGAAATAGGAAAAATAATGGGTAAAAGTCAACATTTTGAAAAAGATTTGATATTAATTCTTGATTTTGGTTCTCAATACAATCAGTTGATTGCAAGAAGAGTTAGAGAGCAGCAAGTATATTGCAGACTTTTGCCTTATAAAACATCTTTGGAAGAGATCAAAAAACTAGGGCCAAAAGGGATAATAATGAGTGGTGGACCTTCAAGTGTATATGAACCTGATGCCCCACAATGTGACCCAGCCATTTTTTCACTTAATATCCCGATCTTAGGCATTTGTTACGGAATGCAATTGATGATTAAGCAGTTGGGCGGCAAGATATATGGAAGTTCAAAAAGAGAGTATGGTAAATCGGAACTGACTATCAATGATGCTTGTGCGATTTTTGATGGCATTCCAAATTGCACTATAGTTTGGATGAGTCATGGAGATAGTGCGTCAGAACTACCGAAAGGATTCAGACAGATTGGAAATACATCAAACTCACAGCATGCTGCTGTTGCAAATATTGGAAAAGGCCTTTACGGATTTCAATTCCATCCAGAGGTTGTTCATTCCAGAGAAGGCAATAAAATGATAGGAAATTTCCTTTTTAGCATTTGCCGGTGTTCTGGAGATTGGACCATGAAATCTTTTATTGAAAGTTCTCTTGAAAAAATCAGAATCCAGGTCGGAGAAGAAAGAGTTATTTTAGGCTTGAGCGGTGGTGTAGATTCTTCTGTAGCAGCTGTTTTGCTTCATGAGGCGATAGGGGATCAGCTTACTTGCGTATTTATAAATAATGGTTTATTAAGAAGGGATGAGGCTGAAAAAGTAAACAGAGTATTTAGAGAGCATTTTAAAATAAATTTGCATTATGCTGACCGATCTGACTATTTTCTCAATGCACTTGAAGGAATAACTGATCCTGAAAGAAAAAGAAAAGTAATAGGTGAAAAGTTTATTCGTGTATTTGAAGAGGAAATGTTGAAAATCGGCGATGCGAAATTTCTTGCACAAGGAACTCTGTATCCGGATGTTATTGAAAGTGTTTCTGCTAAAGGAGGTCCTTCTGCAACAATAAAGAGCCATCATAATGTTGGCGGTTTGCCTGATGATTTGAAGTTTGAATTGGTAGAACCTTTAAGAGATCTCTTCAAGGATGAAGTTCGTGAATTGGGCCGAGAATTAAGAATGCACGATGATATCGTCATGCGACAGCCTTTTCCCGGTCCAGGATTAGCGATAAGGATAATTGGAAATGTTACAAAAGAAAGGCTTGAAGTACTTAAAGAAGCTGATTGCATTGTTGTAGATGAAATTAAAAAAGAAGGATTATACAAGGAAATATGGCAATCTTTTGCTGTTCTTCTTCCTGTTAAATCAGTTGGAGTAATGGGAGATGAGAGAACTTATGAGAATACAATTGCGTTACGTGCTGTAACAAGCCTTGATGGAATGACAGCAGATTGGGTTCGTCTGCCATATGAAGTTCTTGAAAGAATATCTAACAGGATAATAAATGAAGTAAGAGGGGTTAATCGTGTTGTATATGACATTAGCTCAAAACCTCCAAGCACAATTGAGTGGGAATAATGTCATTTTCGCATCTTCATGTTCACACAGAATACAGCATTCTTGATGGAGCCTGTCGTCTTCCCGTTTTAATGGAAAGAGCTAAAGAGCTTTCCATGGATTCCATTGCAATAACTGATCATGGAAACATGTATGGTGCTATAGATTTCTATCAAACAGCCAAGGAATACGGAATAAAACCAATTATAGGCAGTGAGGTTTATTTAACAACTGGCAGCCGTTTTGAAAAAAAGAGCTCCGGCACCGGAGTCAAAGACAGTACATTCCATTTGCTTCTTCTTGCCAAGAATCTTGAAGGTTACAATAATTTAATTAACCTTGTTTCTGCCGGACATCTTGAAGGTTTTTATTATAAGCCAAGAATTGATTTAGATATTCTATCAAAGCACTCGGAAGGTCTCATTGCCATGAGTGCTTGTCTTAAAGGAGAAATCCCTCAACTTGTGCTTAATGGATATGAAGATGAAGCATTTAGAACGCTTGATAAATATTCAGAATTATTTGGTAAAGGAAACTTTTTCCTTGAGATACAGGATCATGGCTTAGAAGAACAAAAAAAATTCAATGAATGGGTGATTGCAAACAAATCACGCATTAGCGTTCCTATGGTTGCAACAAACGATGTGCATTACGTAAGAAAAGAAGATTGGGATGCACACGACGTTTTGCTTTGTATTCAAACAGGAAAAGTATTATCAGATGAAAAGCGTATGAGATTTTCATCAAATGAGTTCTACCTGAAATCACGCGAGGAAATGATGGATTTATTCCCGTTATTTCCTGAAGCAATTGATAACACTTTGTTAATTGCAGAACAATGCAATGTAGACTTTTCTTTTAATGAACGACACATGCCGAATTTTACAGCTCCTGAAAATAAAAACAAACATGAGTATCTTGAAGAGCTTTGTTATGAAGGATTCAAAAAAAGATATCCGGAAGCAATTCCCGATTTGTTTAATAGGCTCGAATTTGAATTGAAAGTAATAAAAGAAATGAAGTTTTCAAGCTATTTTCTGATAGTCTGGGATTTTATTAATTTTGCAAAAGAAAATAATATACCGGTTGGCCCTGGAAGAGGTTCTGCTGCAGGAAGCATGGTGTCGTATGCTTTGGGCATAACTGATATTGACCCGATTGCACATGATTTGCTTTTTGAAAGATTCCTCAACCCAAGTCGAGTCAGCATGCCGGATATTGATATTGACTTTTGTTATGACAGAAGAGGTGAAGTGATAGAATATGTGTCAAACAAATACGGCCAACACAATGTGGCGCAAATAATTACGTTTGGCACTCTCGGGGCAAAGATGGTGCTAAGAGATGTTGGTCGCGTTATGGGAAAACCATATGGAGAAATGGATAAAATAGCAAAATTGATACCAGATGGTCCCAAAATCACTTTGGAGTATGCTTTAAGCGCAGAACCACAACTTAAATCTCAAAGAGAAAGCGATCCTGAGATAGATAAGATTATAGATATTTCGCTTAAACTGGAAGGTATGATAAGAAATGCATCAACACATGCAGCAGGTGTTGTAATTTCAGAAAAACCGCTTCAGAAATATGTGCCTCTATGCCTTGGAAGAGGAGGTGAAATAACAACACAATTCAATATGAGTGCTGTTGAAAAAATTGGCTTGCTAAAAATGGACTTCCTTGGGTTGAAAACACTAACTGTAATACAAAATAGTTTAAATATTATAGAAAGAACTTTGCAAATTAACATTGAGCCTGGGAATATTCCTCAAAATGACGTAAAAACTTTTGAACTTTTAAATCTCGGTCTTTCATCAGGTGTTTTTCAACTGGAAAGCAGCGGGATGAAAGATCTTTTAAGAAGAATGGGTGTGCAAAAATTCGAGGACCTTATTGCATTAATTGCCTTGTATCGGCCGGGACCAATGCACATGCTTGAAGACTTTATCCAAAGAAAACACGGGAAAGTAAAGGTGAAGTACAGACACGAACTACTTGAGCCGGTTTTGAGGGACACATACGGAATAATGCTTTATCAGGAACAGGTCATGAAGGTTGCGAATGTTATGGCAGATTACAGCTTGGCTGAAGCTGACAATCTTCGCAGGATAATGGGCAAGAAAAAAGAAGAAAAAATGATTCAACAGCGTGATGTATTTGTTTCAAGAGCGATCAGCAAGGGTATTAATAAGGTAATAGCAGAAAAAGTATTCGAAGATATGGCTTATTTTGCCGGTTATGGGTTTAACAAATCACACAGTGCTGCATATGCCTTAATAGCTTATCAAACAGCATTTTTAAAAGCAAATTACCCAGTACAATTTATGGCGGCATTGCTTTCCAGCGAGATGAGTAATACAGATAAGTTGGTTGACTATATTAATGAATGCAAGGATATGGGCATACCAATTCTTCCCCCAGATGTAAATGAAAGTTTTTCAGGTTTTACGGTAGTAGGAAATTCTATAAGATTTGGTCTAGCTGCAATAAAAAATGTTGGAAAATCTGCAATTAACAGAATCACACAGGAAAGAATCCAGAATGGTAAATTTAAATCACTTTGTGAATTTCTCTCCAGAATTGGAGCAAGCGTTGTTAACAGACGGGTTAATGAAAGCATGATCCGTTGCGGAGCCTTTGACTCAATGGGGTTTCACAGGTCCCAGCTAATGGAAGGATTAGATGCAGCTATGGGGTACGCTGCTCGAGGACAAAAAGACCGTCTCAATGGACAAATAACCCTTTTTGAACATGAAGAATCCTTTGAAAGTCCAGAGCCTGCATTGCCAATAGTAGATGAATGGTCAAGTTCAGAGATTTTTGTTGGAGAAAAAGAATTGCTTGGATTTTATGTTACGGGACATCCTCTTTCTGAATATACAAATACAATAAAAATGCTGACTAAAGACAGGCTTTCACAGATACCTAATATAAATGATGGTTCCGAAATAATAATTGGTGGAGTATTTAACAGAATAACTGTGAAGATGAACAAGAGAAAAGAGAAATGGGCAATAGCTCATTTGGAAGATCTTGAAGCTATGTCTGATTTGCTTTTTTTTTCTAAAGTTTACGAAAAATTATATGATAAAATAAAGGAAGATACGCCAGTAATTGTTTTTGCTCGAGTTGACAAGAGAGAAGACACCCCTAAACTAATTGCAAATGATATCATAAATTTGGACGATTCCATTTCGGAACGCATTATAGAAATTAAAATAAATATTGATAATAATTCTGTTTCTGAAAATGATCTTGAAAAATTAAGAGAACTATTGTTGAAATATTCGGGAGATTGTAATGTAAGTTTTTGGTTTGATATGTTGCAGGGCAAAAAATTTGGAATTAGTGCAGGAAAAAAGTACCGGGTATCACCAAGCATTGATTTGTCTATTAATATCGAGGAAATAATAGGGGCAGGGAAAGTTAGTATAAAATTAAAAAAAGAGTTTATTGATGATAATAGAAACCGCAGAAGATGGAATAAACCGCAGGAGATATTGGCATGATAGAACGTTATACTACACCGGAAATGAAAGAGTTATGGTCTGAGCATAATAAGTACAAAACATGGATGGACGTTGAGATCCTTGCTTGTGAAGGTTTGACAACAATCGGAGAAATTCCCGCAGATGATTTGCATATAATTAAGAGTAAAGCGGATTTTGAGATTGATAGAATTTTGGAAATAGAGAAAACAACTGATCACGATGTAATCGCTTTTCTTACGTGCATGGCTGAATATATTGGACCCTCATCAAGATATGTCCATCTTGGGTTAACGTCCTCTGATGTCCTGGATACTTCTATGTCCTTTTTAATGAAGAACGCCATAAAACTTATTATTAAAGAGATGTCGCTATTAACTGATGCAGTAAAAGAAAAGGCTGTTAAATACAAACAAACAGTGATGATAGGGCGTTCACATGGAGTTCATGCTGAGCCTGTAACATTTGGTCTTAAAATGTGTTTGTTTTACGATGAAATGAAAAGAAACCTCAAGCGTCTTGAAGATGCTGAAAGAACTATTTCTTATGGGAAAATAAGTGGTGCTGTCGGAACGCACGCAAATATAGATCCAAGAGTTGAAGAATATGTATGTGAAAAATTGGGATTATTGCCGGCTCCTGTATCAACTCAAATTTTGCAACGAGACAGGCATGCGCAGTATCTTACTTCAATAGCTGTTGTCGGAAGTTCTATAGCTAAATATGCTGAAGAATTCAGGAATTTACAAAGAACGGAAATTCTTGAAGTTGAGGAACAATTCAAGAAAGGACAAAAGGGTTCGTCTGCAATGCCGCATAAAAAAAATCCGATAACCAGTGAAAGAATTTGCGGTATAGCAAGAATTCTTAGAGGAAATGCATTGGTCGCTATGGAAAATATTTCATTATGGCATGAAAGAGACATTACACATTCATCAGCTGAAAGGGTTATTGTGCCTGATTCGACAACATTGTTGCATTATATTATAAGAAAAATGAACACTGTTGTTAGGAACCTTAAAATCTATAGTGATAATATGCTTAAGAACCTTAACAGCACAGGCGGATTAATATTTTCACAGCGAATTCTACTTGAATTGGCAAAGAAAGGCATAACAAGAGAAGCGTCTTATAAACTTGTACAACGAAACGCTATGAAAACATGGGAATCTAAAAATAGTTTTAAGGATATGTTGTTAGAAGACAACGAAATAATGGATATACTGGGAAAAGACAAGATAGAAGAATGTTTTGATCTTAATTATCATCTCAGAAATATTGATCATATTTATAGCAGGCTTGATTTATAAAACATAAAAAATTGGAGGCCTTGATGCAGAAAGCCAGAGTCTTTGTGATGCCTAAGAAAAGCGTTTTGGATCCACAGGGTGCCACAGTAAAACATGCATTGAATGCATTGTCGTACGGTAATGTTAATAATGTAAGGGTTGGAAAGCCGATTGAAATCTCTCTTGATGAGAAAAACGGTTCTACACTTGAAGAACTGCAGGAAATGTGTGATCAGCTTCTTGTAAATCCAAATATTGAAGAATACACTATTGAGGTGATCAAAAAATGAAATACGGTGTAATAGTTTTTCCAGGATCTAACTGCGACCACGATTGCTTCTGGGTTACCGGAAATGTAATTAAACAGGATGTCAAATTCATATGGCATAAAGAAAAAAATGTTAATGATGTCGATTGCATTATTTTGCCAGGCGGCTTTTCTTATGGTGATTATTTGAGAACAGGGGCTATTGCACGTTTTTCTCCTGTTATGGAATCTGTAATCAAGCATGCTGAAAAAGGGAAACTTGTACTTGGTATTTGTAACGGTTTTCAAATTTTAACTGAATGTGGGCTTTTGCCGGGCACATTGATGAGGAACCGGGATTTAAGGTTTATATGTAAGGATGTGTATTTATCTGTGGAGAATAACAGTACAAGGTTTACAAACTGTGCGCAAGAAGGTCAGATACTCAGCATTCCTATTGCTCACGGTGAGGGTAATTATTATGCAAACGCTCAGGAATTAACAAAACTTAAAGAAAACAATCAGATAATATTCAGGTATTGTGACAGAGAAGGTAAAATAAATTCATACAGCAATCCAAACGGATCACTTGAAAATATTGCTGGAATTGTGAATAAAAACGGGAATGTGTTGGGAATGATGCCTCATCCGGAGCGCTGTTGTGAAAATATGATGAGTTCCATGGATGGAATAGTAATTTTTGACTCAATTATTAATTCTTTAAATTGAATCATCCGCCAGGAGAAAATACTTTGAAAAAACATGAAGATACTATTACCCCGGAGGTTATTAAAAAGCATGGGATTACAGAAGAGGAATATGAGAAAATTCTTGGATTTCTCAACCGTGTTCCCACTTTAACCGAACTGGGTATATTTTCTGTGATGTGGAGTGAACATTGCAGTTACAAACACTCTAGAGCTGTTTTGAAACTTTTTCCAACAGAAGGGCCGGGCATCCTTGTGAAGGCAGGTGAGGAGAATGCGGGTGTTATAGATATCGGGGAAGGCTGGGCTATTTCGTTCAAAGTCGAAAGTCACAACCACCCTTCAGCTATTGAGCCGTTTCAGGGGGCGGCAACAGGCATAGGTGGAATAATAAGAGATATTTTTACAATGGGAGCAAGGCCAATAGCATTAATGGATCCGCTTCGTTTTGGTGACGTTAATAGTCCCAAGGTGCAATCTCTTTTGAAAGGTGTTGTCAGCGGTATTGCTCATTATGGAAATTGCATAGGAATCCCTACTGTTGGAGGAGAGACTTACTTTGATGATGCTTATGAAGGCAATCCACTGGTAAATGTCTTTTGCCTTGGTATATTGCGACATGAAAAACTGGCAAGAGGTGCTGCTACCGGTGTCGGAAATTCAGTAGTTTATGTAGGTGCGGCAACTGGCCGTGACGGCATACATGGTGCTACTTTTGCGTCAGAAGAACTGGATGATAATTCAATAGAAGACCGTTCAGCTGTACAGGTTGGCGATCCGTTCCTTGAAAAGCTCTTGTTGGAAGCTTGTTTAGAATTACTGCATGGACATTCAGTTGTAGGAATTCAGGATATGGGAGCTGCCGGACTAACATGTTCAACGTGTGAGACAGCAAGCAGAGGCGGTTCTGGAATAGAGATTGATATTAGCAAAGTTCCCATGCGGGAAACAGGGATGAACGCCTATGAAACAATGCTTTCAGAATCACAGGAACGCATGTTGATGATAGTGGAAAATGATCAAATGGAAAAAGTTAACAGTATCTTCGAAAAGTGGGATTTACACGCAGTAGAAATTGGCAAAGTTAATAATTCAGGAATTATGACGGTAAAGAATGGTTCTCAAGTTGTTGCAGAAATCCCCGTTAAAGCGCTTACTGATGAGGCACCAGCTTATCATTCCAGTCCCTGTAAACCGGTGTATATTGAGAAAGCTCAAAATTTATCGGATTGTGAAATCCCTGAACAATACGACCTTGGCGATATAATCTTGAGATTATTGGGAAATCCGAATATCGCATGTAAACGTTGGGTGTGGGAACAATACGATCATATGGTCATGACAAATACAGTAGTTCTCCCAGGTTCAGATGCTGCTGTAATCAGGTTGAAGGAGACAAACAAACTGATTGCAATGAGCAGTGATGGGAATGGCAGATACTGCTACCTTGACCCTTACGAAGGCGGAAAAATAGCTGTTGCAGAATCTGCAAGAAATATTGTTTGTTCCGGTGCCAAGCCTCTTGCAGTAACAGATTGTATGAATTTTGGCAATCCAACTAAAAATGATGTAGCCTGGCAGTTTAGAAAATGTGTAGAAGGCATGAGTGAGGCATGTGAATGTTTTTCGACACCGGTTACAGGCGGCAACGTAAGTTTTTACAATGAAAATCCTTGGGGCGCTATAGATCCAACACCGATTGTAGGTATGGTTGGCTTAATAGAAAAAGAAGAACATGTGAGAAAACAATGGTTCCCTGATGGAAAAGGGAAAATCATTTTAGTCGGTCCTCTGGGAGATGAAATTGGAGGCAGCCTTTACCTGAAAGAAATACATGGTTTAAAAAGGGGGCTTCCTCCAAGAATGAATCTTAAGACTGAAAAGGGTGTGCAGGATTTTGTTCTCAAAATAATTAAAAAAGGAGATGTTCTCTCAGCACATGACGTGTCTGATGGGGGACTGGCTATTGCTTTAGCTGAAAGTTGTATTAATATTCACCAGGATACAATTACAGGAATTGACGCAAAAATACCTGTGTGCTTATCTGGTCGTGAGGATTTTGCCTTATTCGGAGAAACACAATCAAGAATAATTTTAAGTGCTGTATCAGAAAAAGCTGATGATGTGATTGAACAAGCCGCAAAAGGAGGAGTCCAGGCAAGAATAATTGGTGATTATGGAGTTGATAGCTTTTGCCTGAAAGTTGGGAGCAAAAGCATAAAGATAGAGTTGCCAGAAATAAAACAGGCTTACTTGAATACATTGGAGGAATTACTTAAAAGAAATGAATAATAGAACAAGCGACAAACCAGTCGAATATTGCGGTGTTTTTGGAGTATATGGGCATAGGGATGCAGCATGGTTAACATATCTTGGTTTGTATTCCCTCCAGCATAGAGGTCAGGAGTCCGCTGGTATAGTTACCAGCAAAAAGGGGGACATGTATTCCTACAAGGGAATGGGGCTTGTTAGTAAAATATTCAAACCTTCAGTTCTAAACGGGCTGGAAGGGAAACTGGCCATAGGTCATGTAAGGTACTCAACAACGGGATCTAACTTAAATGAAAATTCCCAGCCTTTATTGGTAAGTACTGCTCGCGGTAACGTAGCAATAGGACATAACGGCAATCTGGTAAACGCCAACAGACTCAGAGCTGAACTGGAAAAGAGAGGTTCAATATTTCAAACAAGTGTTGATTCTGAAATTATCTTGCATTTTATGGCTCAATCGCTTGCGAATTCAAATTTAGACGCGCTTATTGATGGATTGCGCATGGTAAAAGGCGCTTTTTCTCTTGTTGTTCACTGGAAAGATCAAATAATTGGGGTTCGTGATCCCTATGGTTTTAGACCATTGTCTTTAGGGAAAATAGATAATGCATTCGTATTAGCATCTGAATCATGTGCTTTGGATATCATTGGCGCTGAATTTATCAGGGATGTAGAACCAGGCGAACTTGTCGTTCTTGATAAAAATGGAGTAAAATCGCATCATCCATTTGCTAAGCCGGACAGATTGGCTTCTTGTGTTTTTGAGCATGTTTATTTTGCGAGACCTGACAGCAATGTATTTGGTGACAGTGTCCATGCTGTTAGGAAAAAATTCGGAAGAATGCTTGCTAAGGAGCATCCTGCAGATGCTGATATGGTTATTCCTGTACCAGATTCGGGGACATCTGCTGCTTTAGGGTTTGCCGAGGAATCAGGGATTCCATACGATATTGGATTTGTCAGAAATCACTATATAGGAAGAACATTTATCCAGCCGACACAGGAAATGAGAAATGCTGCAACTACATTAAAACTTAATCCGTTAAGGAGTTCAATAAAAGGCAAGCGTCTTGTTGTGGTAGATGATTCTATAGTGAGGGGGACAACCAGTCGTTCGAGAATTAAATTATTAAGAGAGGCTGGCGCTAGTGAAATACACATGAGAATAAGCTGCCCTCCACATAAATATCCTTGTTATTTCGGCATTGATTTTCCCTCGAGCAAAGAGCTGCTTGCTAAAAATCACTCTATTGAGGAGATTGCAAAATTTCTTGGCGCAGATACTATTGGATATCTAAGTTGTGAAGGTATGCTGAATTCTCTGTCTCAAAATCCGGAAAATTATTGTACTGCATGTTTTACAGGGGAATATCCTGTAAAGATAAAAGCTCCAGTAGGGAAACTGTTGATTGAAAGAAGAATGAAAAAAATTGTTATACAAGGTTAAAATAATGTTTGCATTTAGAAAGGATTTGCAAAAATGAGCGACACATGCATTAACAGTCCTGAAAAAACCGCTGACCAGGGCGGAGAATACAAAAGCAAGAAAATTGAACGCGCACTAATTAGCGTATCAGATAAACGAGGCATAGCTGAATTTGCCAAAGCGCTAAGTGATATGGGTGTTAAGATAGTTTCTACGGGAGGTACTGCCTCAATGTTAAAAGAAGCTTGCATACCATTGACAGAAATATCAGACTATACAGGCTTTCCTGAAATGCTTGATGGTAGAGTAAAAACATTGCATCCAAAAGTTCACGGAGGATTGCTCGGGCGACGAGATAAGGAAAGTCATAAAGAAGAAATGAGAAAGCATGAGATACCACCAATAGATATGGTTGTTGTTAACCTCTATCCATTTGAAGAAACAATCTCGAAACAGGGAGTCATGCTGGAAGAAGCAATTGAGAATATTGATATTGGCGGCCCTAGTATGCTTCGTTCTGCATCGAAGAATTATCGTGATGTTGCTGTAGTTACAAGTCCTTCAAAATATGAGCTTATCTTATCAGAGATGAGATCTTCTGGCGGGCGTTTGTCCGAGGAGTTTAAATTTCGTTTGGCTGCAGAAGCTTTTGCGCAAACCTCACGCTATGATGCACTTATTGCAAACTATTTAAATGATTTAATTAGGCCTGGAGCTTCATCATTTCCCCATGAATTGAATTTATCTGCAAAAAAAGCAATGGACCTCAGGTATGGGGAGAATCCACATCAAAAAGCCTCTTTTTATATTGAAAAGGTCATCAAAGATCCGTGTGTTTCGATAGCGAGAAAGATTCATGGAAAGGAACTTTCATTTAATAATATTATTGATTTGGATTCTGCTTGTGAGATAGTCAAAACTTTTAGCAGTCCAACGGCTGTTGTTATAAAACATACAAATCCATGCGGCGCTGCTTCCGGAAGCGATTTATATGATGCTCTTGTTAAAGCCTGGGCAACAGATCCTATGTCTGCTTTTGGAAGCATTGTGGGACTCAACAGAATAGTTGATCGAAAAACAGCCATGGAGCTTTCAAAATATTTTATAGAAGCTATTATTGCTCCTGAATTTTCAGATGATGCTGTTGAAATATTAACAAAAAAGAAAAACATACGATTAATGGTTCTTGAGGGTCTTGATGCGAATTCGGAATCACCTTCTTTAGTAGCAGGTGTAGATGTTAAAAAGGTAGTTGGAGGAGTGTTGATGCAGGATAGAGATATGGGGGTGATTTCAAAAAAGGACCTTAAGGTTGTTACGAAAAGAAAACCCTCTGACGAAGAGCTAAATTCACTTCTTTTTGCATGGAAAATTGTAAAGCATGTAAAAAGTAATGCAATAGTATATGCAAAAAACAATGAAACTTTAGGTATTGGTGCTGGCCAAATGTCGCGTGTTGATTCTTCGCGTATTGCGATTATGAAAGCTCAAAAAAATTTAAAGGATTCAGTGCTCGCTTCTGACGCTTTTTTTCCATTTAGAGACGGGGTTGATGAAGCAGCAAAAGCTGGTGTCGTTGCAATAATTCAGCCAGGTGGGTCTGTCAGGGATCAGGAAGTTATCGACGCATGCGATGAGAACGGAATCACTATGGTTTTTACAGGCATGCGCCATTTCAAGCATTAAAGTCAGACCTATTTTCTACAATAAAGAGACATATGGAGGTTTAAATGAAGATACTTGTCGTTGGAAGTGGCGGCAGAGAGCATACTATGGTCTGGAAGATTGCACAATCTCCAAAAGTAAAAAAGGTTTTCTGTGCTCCTGGAAATGCCGGAACATCCTTGTTAGCTGAAAATATACCAATAAATGTTGATAATATGGAAGGGCTGCTTGAATTTGCTAAAAAAGAAGATATTTCTTTAGCTTTTATAGGCCCGGAGCTCCCTCTGGTAATGGGCATATCAGACTTATTTAACCAAGAAGGCATTCCTGTTTTTGGTCCTTCTCAAAGAGCATCACAATTAGAAGGCAGCAAAATCTTTTGCAAAACTTTAATGGCTAAGTACGGCATACCTACAGCTGATTACAAAACATTTGAAGATGCAAATGCTGCGTTAGATTACGTAATAACCAAAAAAACTCCTCTTGTTATTAAAGCAGATGGATTGGCTGCGGGAAAAGGTGTCTTCGTAACTAGCACTGTTGAGGATGCAGAAAATGCAATCAAAGAAATTATGATTAAAAACTCATTTGGTGAAGCCGGAGACCGCATTATTGTAGAAGAATGTTTGATTGGAGAAGAAGCTTCTTTCCTGGCTTTTACAGACGGCAAGACTGTTCTGCCAATGGCATCTTCACAGGATCATAAAAGAATATATGATGGAGACAAAGGGCCTAATACTGGTGGTATGGGCGCGTATTCTCCAGCGCCTGTTATTGATGAGGAAATGGCAAATACGATAATGACCAGCATAATGATTCCTATTGTGAATGCTTTACAAAAAGAGGGGCGTCCTTATTCCGGGGTTCTTTACGCCGGAATAATGATTGATGATTCGGGACCTAAAGTTCTTGAGTTTAACGTTAGGTTTGGAGACCCTGAAACACAGGTTATATTACCGCGAATGGAAACAGACTTAGTTGAAATTGCACAGGCAGTTGTTGAAAAAAGACTTCATGAAATGGTTTTGGACTGGAAGGGTCAAACAGCTTTAACCGTTGTTTTGGCTTCTCAGGGATATCCGGGGCCATACGAAAAAGGACAAGCAATCAGTGGCCTGGAATGGTTTGATTCGTCAGATGATTGCATTGCTTTTCATGCAGGAACAAAAAAAAATGGCAATGAGATCATTACAAACGGCGGCAGGGTAATGAGCATTACTGGATTAGGTGCCTCCGTGAAAGCTGCTGGTGACGTTGCTTATGGAGGAGTCAGCAAGGTTGGTTTTAGAGGAATGCAGTTCAGAAAAGATCTTGGATACAGGGCAGTTAATAGATGAAGAAAAATTTTGTATTTTTTTTACTAATATTTTGGGCTTTTTCTTATGCAAGTATAGCCGGTCAAACAAATGAGAATAATGTAAGTTTAAGTCTTTGGGTTCCTTGTGAAAGTTCAAACCGCACCTTGGACGATCCATCTAAAATAAGTGATTTAATCAAATATTCAAAGAACAATGGGATCAGAAGAATATACCTGCAAGTTTATAGAGGAAACAGGTCATGGTATAAATCAAAGATAGCAGACTCCACACCATTTGAAAATTGTCAAAAAATCCACAATGTCGATCCATTGAAATATTCGATTAAAAAAGCGCATGAAAACAATATTGAATTACATGCCTGGATAAATGTGCTGAGAATTGCTCGTAATACGAATGCACCTATTCTTGAAGAATTAGGCGAGAATATAATAACAAGGGACAATAAAGGCAGATCCTTGATGTCAATGAAGGCCGGTTTACCTGAACCTGAAAATAAATACTATCATCTAGATTATGCCTTATGGCTGGAGCCCGGCGATCCAGTTGTTCAAACATATATTTACAGAATTGTTAAAGAAATGCTGGATAATTATCCTGAAATTGATGGTTTGCATTTGGATTTTATAAGGTATCCGTTTTGTAATCCTTACAGTGCCGGTTCTTATTCGCACGGAATTTCTTTTGGATATGGCACAGAAAGTACTGAGGCATTTCATAAAGCGACGGGGTTAGATCCTATTGCAATGAAATTAACCAGAAAGAATGGCCAGGCCTGGGATGACTGGAGAAGGGGATCTGTTACTGCTGTTGTAAAAAAAATATCCAGGTTATGTAAGGGAATTAACAGAAATTGTAAATTGTCTGTTGCAGCCTTACCGTGGGGAACACGTGCATATCTTTCAGCATTTCAGGATTGGCAAGGGTGGCTAGAGGAAGGGATTATTGATTTCGCTGTTGTAATGAACTATACAATTGACTTGAAGCTTTTTAGACATATTACAAAAGCTTCAATGGCTTTCGGCGGACAGGAAAAAATTCATATGGGTATAGGCGCATATATGCTTTCTGATGATCCGGCTTTGTTTTCCGAACAGATTAGTGAAGCTTTTGATTTAAAAGCCAGGGAGATAACCATTTTTTCCTATGATTCGATCTTAAACAATCAAGGCATCCGGAATGAAATAAGAAAAACAAGAAAAAAAGAAAAAACAGATTAGTAGGATTTATCAGGATGGGGAAGATACTTGTAGATGAAAAAGTAAAGTTTATCACAGGCTTGCTTTTTTCCGAGTCAATAGATCATCAAGAAGTTATAGATAAACTTGTATCCGTATATGGAGTTATTGATTTATTCAGCCCTGAAATGCCATTTGGTTTTACAAGTTATTATGATAAAGAGATGGGGCCAAATTTGACAAGAGCTTATATTTCTTTTGAATCGAATATTGATCCAGGAAAACTTACAGGAATCAAGATTCAGACAAACGAAATTGAAGAGTTCTTCGCAAACAACGGATCAAGACAGGTCAACATAGACCCTGGATATTTAGATAGGCTTAAAGTGGTTCTTGCAACAACCAAGGATGTGCCGCACCGAGTATCTATTGGATCAGGAATACATGCAGAAAGTGCCTTGTATTTTTTAAAGGGATCTTACAAAGCATGGGAATGGACATATCCAGATTATAGCTGTTCACTGGCTTTGGATTTTTTTAACAAAGTAAGGGGAAAATATTTAAACGATAAAAGAAAGAATAGAAATAATTATAATTGAAGTTTGAGGTTGAAAGGAAATTTAAAATATGGCTGTTATTAAATCTTTTAAAAGTATTGTGTACAATCAGGATAAAGTTAATATTTCTGATGTCGTTTCAGAACCGTATGACAAAATAAGCCCTGAAATGCATAAAAATTACCTTGAAACCAGCAACAAGAATATTGCAAACATAATACTGAACAAACCAGAGCCTGATGACAATGAAAATGAAAATGTTTATACAAGAGCCGCAGGTTTTTTCGAACAGTGGTTAGATGAGAATATTTTAGTCGCTGAAAATGAAGAATCATTTTATTTATATCAGCAGGTGTTTGCAATAGGGGAACTTCAGTATACGCGCGAGGGACTGATATGTCTTGGAAAACTGATTCCTCACGGAGACGGCGTTCATCCGCACGAGAAAACACTCTCAAAACCCAAGGAAGACAGGCTTCGATTACTTAAAAGCACTCGTGCAAATTATGGTCATATATTCATGTTATATAATGATCCTGAAAATCAGATATACATGGCGTCTGAACGATTAAAGAAAACGCCTCCATTTGTTGATTTTATCTGCAAAAACAATATACAACATAGACTTTGGCGGATTAACGAGGAAATTCTTGTTAAAGAAATTGAAAGCATAATGTCAGATAAAAAATTATTTATTGCAGATGGACATCATCGTTATGAAACAGCGCTAAATTATTTAGATGAAAGAGGTGGAAGACTAAATGATCCTGCTGCCGGATGGAGGATGATGACTCTTGTGAACATGCATGACCCCGGATTAATTATCCTGCCTACTCATAGGGTGGTGAAAAATTTGCATTCATTAGATTTGGATAAATTTTACAAAAATCTTGAAGTCAGGTTCTCTGTATCTAGAATGAATACGCTTCAAGATGTAAAAAAGAGCCTTTCTGTAGGACTGGGGAAAGGTATATCTATAGGTGTTTTTGATGGTGTCGAATATAGATTGCTGCAATTTGATCAAGGAACTCTTTCCGAGGAGGATGCTCCTGGCAAATCCGAAACATGGCGTTCTTTAGATGTGTCTGTATTACATACATTAATCCTGGATCAATTGCTTGGAATTGATGAGGTAAAAATGAGCGATCAATCTAACCTTGTTTATGTGCGGGAACCAGAAAAAGCCAGAGATTATATAGAAAACAGAAAAGCTCAACTGGCTTTTTTTATAAATCCTGCACAAGTTAAACAAGTAAGGAATATTGCTATGGAAGGTGAAACAATGCCTCAAAAATCTACAGACTTTTATCCCAAAATACTGAGTGGTTTAACATGTTATAAATTGGACTGACAATAAGGCAAAAAAACATGAATAAAAAAACTGCATATATCCTGATTGCTGAAGCGGAAAAAGTCTTAAAAAATGCTTATGTTCCTGTTAGCGATTATCCTGTAGGAGCTGCGATACTAACTGATGATGACATGATCTTTCAGGGTTGTAACACGGAAAGCGTGATTTCTGGACTTGGATCTTGTGCTGAAAGGAACGCCGTTAGTCATGCAATTGCACATGGAAAATACAGATATAAAGCTTTGGCCGTTGTTTCGAAAGATAAGAAAATGATAAAACCTTGCGGTGCATGTCTGCAGGTTTTGTATGAAATGACTCAAATTTCAAAAAATGATATTGATATTGTTTATACTGATTCAGACGGAGAAATACGAATAGAATCAGTCAAAACTATTTTAAAATCCACCATAGGCCCTGAGGATCTTGGGAAAGAACTTGGTTCTTATAGAAACAGATAAGCTAGGATTCGTCAGTTTTTTTTATTTTCGTCCAAAGTACATTCATTTCTTCCGGAGAAAGACTTTCGAAAGCTTTTTGATTAACTTTTGATTCTTTTTCCATAGCCCGAAATCTTTTTATAAATTTATTTGTGCTATTTTGAAGGGATTCTTCCGGGTTCAGTTCCAGAAATCTACTCAAATTAACAATTGTAAACAGCAAATCTCCAAATTCATCGTTAATCGCATCAGGATCTTTACTTATTAGGGAATTTTTTAATTCTCTAATTTCCTCTTCAACTTTTTCAAAAACATCTTCCCTTTTTGACCAATCAAAACCAACTCTTGAAGCCTTTTTTTGCACTTTTAAGGCTTTTTGAAGAGAAGGGAGATGTTTGGGGACTCCTGCAAGAACTGAGTCATCATTAGTGTTGGCATATTCTGAAGCTTTAATTTTGTGCCATTGGGCAATAACTTCTTCAGGTTTCTTCAGCCTGCCTTCTGCAAAAACATGAGGGTGTCTCCGAATCATTTTTTCATATATCACATCAACAACATCACTTATATCAAAATCACCGTTCTCTGCGGCAATTTGGCAGTGAAATATAATTTGAAAAAAAAGATCTCCGAATTCCTCTTTCAGCTTTTCAGTATCATTTGAGTCAATAGCATCAAGAACCTCGTATGCTTCTTCCACGAGGTACTGCTTAAGAGATGCGTGTGTCTGGACCAAATCCCACGGACATCGATCCGGACCTCTCAAATCCTCCATTAATGCCACAAGCTTTTTCAAGCTTTCTTTCAAACGATTCATAGTAGTTTTTAGAGAATATTTAACCTTATTGAATAATTATATTAAAAAAGTGTTGTTTTTTAAGAAAACAGTTCCTTGAAAAACACGATTTGTTATTATATTAAATAGGCGAAACTTATCAACATAAATAATGCTTAATAAATGGGAGGGAAAAATGTTTCAAAAAACAAGCATAATTCTAACAGTTGCTCTTATTGCAGTTTCCTGTATTCCAACAGTCGAGGCTTCTGGAGAATTTAAAGTTACAAAAGTTTTAAGAAAAAAGTTGAAAAACGCGGATTTCGGTAAAGCAAGAAGATTCCATGGAGGTTCTCAAATAGATAAATTTTATGACGAAAACAAGCGACTGCCCATAGGCAAGCAAGGGGAGGCTTTTTATGTTTGGGTTCGTTGTCCTAAACCCGGCATTTTTATAGTTGCTTTTAATTATGAGCAAAACGATACCGGAAAGAGACTTGTAAAAAAAGCTGAAATAAATGCAAATAGAAAAGGAACATATTTAGTCGTTTTTAATAATATTGGGCAAGATTTTGTTGCAGGAGGTCGCATTAGAACTTGGAAGGTAGATGTTTTACAGGAGAATGATGTCCTCACTGAAAAGAAGGCATTTCTATGGTCTTAATATTTTGAGATTATCTCTGGAACTGCTAGCCGAAGTATATATTATAGTTGAAAAGTCAACAGTACGCCAGGCATAGAAACGATATGAAAAACAAGAAAATTCCAAGTGTGTATAATCCTGCTCAAAACATTGGTCATTTAATTGAGAATAATATTTCACTGGATTTTGTTTCTGCTATAGCTGGAGATAGATGCCTTTCGATAGCTGAAAAAGAAAAATACAAACAACTTAAAAAGAAATATGGATTAACGCTGCACACTGAGTTGCTGTTTTCTGTTACGCACACATATTTCAAGCCAAAATTAGCAAGAGAATTGTGGAAGTCAATTATTAAGCACAAATACGATATGTCAAATGTATTGAAAAGAAATGTTCGTATAACTGTTGCATCGTTGGATTTCCTTACGAATTTGAATGAGAGACTGGACTCACCAGTGCTGATTAGCGAAATGGATATTTCACTAATTACAGATCAGGCTGCTAAAGATGGATTAACAAGGCTGTTTAATCATACGACCTTTTATGAGAAACTTTATTCTGAATTGAACAGATACAAAAGGCATGGCATTCCTTTTTCTTTAGTAATGTTAGATGTTGACGATTTTAAGCAAATTAATGATTTAAAAGGACACCAAACGGGCGATGTAATTCTGGCTGAAATCGCTTCTTTACTAATGATGACAACCAGGGATTTGGATATATGTGCTCGTTACGGAGGTGAAGAGTTTTCTGTCATACTTCCTCATATGGAATCAGATGAAGCTTTTAGCATAGCCGAAAGACTTCGACATGGAATGGAAGATATTGTGGTTGAAGAAACAAGAGCAACCATTAGCGCCGGAATTGCATCTTGTCCTAAAAATTCAATTGATGCTGCCGGGTTAGTCAAAAGTGCTGACACCGCTTTGTATCAGGCAAAACAAAATGGCAAAAATATTGTCGTAATATCAAAATAAAATTATTTTGAAAATCACCCTACTGCTAAAGCAATATAAATTTATATTAATAATTGGTGAATTGCAGATAGCATTTATATGAAAAAAGCGTATAATAATTCTTTATAAATAAGTTGATAAATTATTCATTAGTTAAACCATTGCAGCATAATGCTCCACAGATAATTTGATATAAAAATGAACTATTCTTTTCTTGGAAATATTCTTTTTAACGATCACCATGTAATTATCGTGTGTGTATTGTTGTTTTTAAGCGTTTTAGCATTGATATTCCTTTTAATAAATAAGAGGAATAAAATGTTGAGCAAAATATCAAAGATTGAAGAAGAATTGAATCATTCAAAAGAGTTGGCCGAGCATGTTCTTAAACATATACCAAGTGCTGTTTATACGATGGATAAGGATTTTAGAATTACAAGCTGGAATAATAAAGCAGAACAAATCACCGGATTTACTGCAAAAGAAGTAATCGGCAAGAAGTGCACATTTCCTAATATTGCTACGGGCACAATATTTGCTTCCAAAAACCCGATTAATGATAAGGAAAGATCAATAGAAACAAAGGATGGCGAGATTCGATTAATTACAAAAAATTCAACATTGTTGCGAGACGAAAACGGCAATATTATTGCTGGAATAGAAAGTTTTGAAGATATAACTGAGCGGCGCAGGATCGAGGATGAAAAAAGGAAGGTTACAGAAATAAAATCGCAGTTTGTCTCAATGGTATCTCATGAGTTAAGAACTCCATTAACCGCAATAAGTGAATGCATTAATATAGTTATTGAAGGCATTACTGGAGCCATTAGTAAAAAACAGAAGGATATTTTATCTATTGCACAAGAGAATGTTGAAAGATTAAGCAGATTGATAAATGATGTGCTTGATTTTCAAAAATTCGATGCAGGGAAAGTAAAACTGCTTATAGAAAAGCAAGATATAAATGAAGCAATTGACGAAGTGTATAATACGATGCGTCACGTTATTAAAGAGAGGAATTTGAAACTGGAATTGAAGTTGCAAGATGATCTTCCGAATATTCCATTTGACAGAGATAAAATCATCCAGGTTCTAACAAATCTTGTGAATAACGCGATAAAGTTTACAGATAATGGGACCATTACAATAAGCGCCGAAAGTCATATTAACAATTGCATTATTGTTTCTGTAAAAGACACTGGCCCCGGCATAAAGGAAGACGATTTTTCCAAGCTTTTTCAAAGTTTTGAACAGCTTGATGAAGTTTCGACGAGGAAAGAGCCAGGAACAGGGTTGGGCTTGTCAATTTGCAAAGAAATCGTACAGCTTCATGGTGGGAAAATAACTGTTGAGTCAGAAATTGGAAAAGGGTCAATATTTTCTGTCATTCTGCCTGTGCGAGAGCGAAGAAAAAAGGACCGCAGATTTAATTAACTTCTTTTAACTAGTTCGATATACAAAAAAGCATATAATATAGAAATAGATTTATGGATCTGGAATGATAATGAAAAAAAATACTTGGGCAGCAAAATTAATAAGAACCGCTACTTCAGTCTTGCCGGTTTCATCCGAACGACACGGTAATTGTAATGGGTGTGGCGAATGTTGCAAATTACCAAACGCCTGTCCTTTTCTCAGGAGTGGCACCGATGGAAAACACTATTGTTCCATATATACATTCAGGCCTTTAAGCTGCAGAAAATATCCTAGAACCAAGTCTGAATTTATTACTGAAAAAAAATGTGGTTATTCTTTTAATTCTAACAAAAATTAATATCTTGAATATAATAATCAAATATCTAGGAGGATGCTATGTCTGAAAACACAAACAACCAATCGACACAGTGGGGAATGATATGTCATTTGGCAGCACTGGCAGGTTTTGTCGGCATACCATTAGGCAATCTGCTTGGGCCGCTGATTGTATGGCTGATCAAAAAGGAAGAATATCCCTTTGTTGATGAGCAAGGGAAAGAATCATTGAATTTCCAAATTTCTATGACGATATACGCTTTTGTAGCATTATTGCTATGTTTGGTTCTGATTGGATTTATATTACTGATAGCTCTTGTTGTTGTTGACGTATTATTCATTATAATTGCTTCAATTAAGACAAGCAAGGGTGAATCATACAGTTATCCAGCAACAATAAAATTTATAAAATAGAAATAACCGAATTTTAATATCTTAAATTAATCATTCAAAAATAAGACAAACAGTTATGAAAAGAATACTTGTTACAGGCGGAACGGGGTATATCGGGAGCCATGCATGCCTTGAATTGCTATTGGCGGATTATGAAGTTATTGCAATTGATAATCTTTCTAATAGTTCCGAAGAATCACTTAAAAGAGTTCGCAATATTACTAATAAAGACTTAATATTCCATAAAGTCGATTTGCTTGATAAACAGGAACTCAACAAAGTGCTATCGAAATACAAAGTCGATGCTGTAATTCATTTCGCGGGACTTAAGGCGGTCGGCGAATCAGTGGAACTGCCATTGAAATATTACTTCAACAATGTGGTTGGCACGTTGAACCTATGTGAAGCGATGATAAAAAATAACGTAAAAACTATCGTATTCAGTTCTTCCTGCACTGTTTATGGCGTACAAGAAAAAATGCCGCTAAAAGAGGATTGTCCTCTTCAACCCTGCAATCCTTATGGAAGGTCAAAAAGAGATGTTGAAGAGATTTTAAATGACATCTACAACATGGATACTTCATGGAACATCGTACTATTGCGTTATTTTAATCCAGTTGGCGCACATGGAAGCGGGCAAATAGGCGAATCTCCGCTAGGTACTCCAAACAACTTGCTTCCATATATAGCACAAGTAGCCGTAGGAAAACTTCCTGAGCTTCATGTTTTCGGCGACGATTATCCAACTTCCGACGGCACAGGCGTGAGAGACTATATACATGTAGTAGATCTTTCCAGAGGCCATATAAGAGCTCTTGAATCCAAAATCTCTGGATCCGGCATGCATACTTACAATCTTGGCACAGGCAAAGGATGTAGTGTTTTTGAAATGATTTCAGCATTTGAAAAAGTATCTGGCAAAAAAATAAATTTTCAAATTAATGATCGAAGATCTGGCGATTCAGCTATTTGTTATGCTGATTCGCAAAAAGCGCAAAAGGAATTAGGGTGGGCTGCTGAATACGATATTGAAAAGATGTGCGAAGATGCTTGGCATTGGCAGTCATGTAATCCCAATGGTTATGAATAATACAACATTATATTGCATTTTGATTAAAGGAGATTGTTAGTGAAAAATGTGACTGCAGTAATTATGGGGGGAGGGCGTGGCACTCGCCTGTTTCCTCTTACTTATGAGCGAGCAAAACCTTCTGTGAGCTTTGCAGGAAAATACAGGCTAATAGATATTCCTATATCAAACTGTATTAATTCAGGCATTAAGCGTGTTTTCGTGCTTACTCAATTCCTTTCTGCAAGCTTACACAGACATATAATGCAGACCTATCACTTTGATTCATTTACTGACGGATTTATTGATGTTTTAGCTGCAGAACAAACACCCCAGGGATCAGACTGGTTTCAGGGCACAGCCGATGCTGTCAGGGCTACACTAAAACATACAACATATTATAAGTCTGATCAGATATTAATTCTTTCGGGGGACCATCTTTACAGGATGAATTATGCAGAACTGATCAGAGCACATCGTAATAGCCGTGCAGATATTACTGTTTGTGTTAATCCTG